>JAGGXT010000208.1 GCA_021162905.1 Candidatus Odinarchaeota archaeon
GGTAAATAATACGTATGATGAAAAAATCTTTTCGTCGGCTATTTCATATAACTTTGTTTTAATCAACAAAGCAGTTGAAAATCAAGTATCTAACAAATAATAACATTGTTTTAATCAACAAAGCATTTTGATAGAAAAGTTTAAAAGATAATGATACGCTACTTAGTTTAACTTTTCTTTTGAGAGTTGTAGCACATGGGTATTAGAGCTTGTTTAATCGACTTGCATGGTACGATAGCTCGTGTTGATGATCCAGTTGATGAGTTAACAATCAGTGATTTTCTTGTTCAACACGGTTATCATATTTACCCTCAACAAATTAGAGCTGCATGGTCGTTTGTTGCTTTCATCGATTATCCAAGATATGGCTATAAGAGCTGGTATAGTTATTTAAGGCGAATATTTCAAAGGTTAGGTGTCAAAGTTGATCGGGACACAATCAAGGGGCTTATCAAACTTTTAGATAGAACTTTTGTGATATACCCAGATGTGTATGATTTTCTGAAAGTGGTCAAGAAGGATTTATCGCTAAAAACAGCTATTGTGACGACGATTGCAAAGTTCAAGTTTTACAAATATCTGAAGCCGATATTGCCGTATATAGACCTTCTGATGACTGGATATGAAGCCAGATGCGAGAAATCAAATCCGAAAATATTTATTGAAACTCTCAATCGTTTGAACGTAAAGCCGAATGAAGCCATAATGATAGGCGATAGTGTTTTAGTGGATATAATAGTTCCAAAACGAGTGGGGATACGTACAATTTTCCTAGATAGAAGCAGTGATCAAGAAAAACCAGAACTTGCGGATGCGAAGGTAAACAATCTAATAGAGGCAATAGATGTAATTAAGAAATTTCTATAATCTGAATGATTAAGGTCCTTAAACAAGTTAAAACAAACCACCGTAGATATCGAGAAGCTTTTGCGACGAATAAGCAAAGGTAGAGAGGAGTTTATTATTTATTCTTTTACAAAGGCTAAGTATGTTAGAATTTAGGTGAACACCTATTGATGAGATTATAGAAATCGACTTGAAAAACGCCTTCTCTCTGGCTTCTGAGACAGATGACAAACCTCCACTTATCTCTTCGAGTGCAAGCGAGAATATATTAACAGATAATGAGATTGAAAAAAGCATCAGAAAAACTATCATAATCTCTACATTGAGAAGAAGCTCTGGATGTTGTTTTAAATTGCTAATTGACTTATGCATCGATTTATCCTCTAAGATCGATTCAATGATTTCTCTAACAAGCTTTTGATTTTTCTCTAATAGACACTCAAATGTTTCTAATGCTACCGTAAAAAGCTTAACTGTTCTTATCTCAGCATCATGTTCCTTAAGTTTTAAGAGATCATATTTCTCGGATAGAAGTAAAAGGAAGTTATTGATATAGGCCTCGTTTTTAAAGTCCTTATAAAAGGAAAATTCCTCAGCTATATATTTTGTAGGTATTGATAAAATCTCTCTGTGGAGACTCTTAGCAATTCCTATTTTTCTCTCTTTTAGTTCCTTCAGTCTTATGTATAGAGCAATTCCGAGCAGTTTAAAAATTCCTAGTTCCTCGAGTGTAAGCTGCATAATAATTCACATCTTATGTCTATTTCATTCCTTATTGTTTGATTTCTCATAAACATATTTCTTTATTGCTATAAGAAACAATGCAAACACTGTGGGTGCATATATGAGAATAAACGGAAAGTTGAAGAAGAAAAACGTCCCAGAAGTATTAAACATTATGATATCCGAAATGTACATACTGAGCGTTACTAATACAATAATAATTATCATTCCAACATAGTTTGGCAGATATTTTGTTCTGACTTTATATGCGCCGCCGTAACGTGTATGGAGAGTAACGTACTCTTTTTCTGTCTTCATAGCATAAAGAGTCATTCCTACGAAGAGAGCTATTAGGAATATGTTGATTATCAGGAATTTAGCCATAAATGACTGTTTGGAAGAATAATCGGTCACTTTCCCAGTTATTAGCCAACTTACCGCAATGGTTTCTGGCAGAGACATCCATAGATTGTATAATAACGAAAATTCAATAAAGTAAAGTGCTCCAACTGTTAGGAATATTGGCTTGTTTACTTTGATATTCGCCATTGGATCACCAAATATTACACTAATTTTAGAGACTTAAAAATTTAATTCGTGTATATAAGTGATTTCATTCATTTTTATATATAATAAGCCGACAAAAATCTTATTTTTTAAAAGTAAAGGATGTTCTATGGATTTAATGGTTTAAAAATAAATATATACGATTTTTATAATGTTTAGTCAAAACAAAAGAAGAATCGCTAACGCAATTAAAATGGATCCAATTATTGAATTCACTCCTGGAATTTCGTTGAACAATATTACTGCAAGTATTGATGCCGATATTGGCTCGAGGAGTGCCATCATTGCTGTTTCATAAGGTTTTAATGTCTTTACAGAAGCTATGTATAAGGTATGCCCTATTGCGGTTGGCAATAATCCTAATGCGAGAAGAATAAGTATTGTATAATAATCCAGCGGAATATGAATTCCACCTTGCGTTGGAATACAGTATAGATAAACAACGATAAAGCCAATCATAAAATTCGATACCATCAGAATTTTAGCATCAACCCTTTTTCTAAGGTCGGCACCTAGATTTAGATAAAAAGCTTCAAATGTAGCTGCCAGAAGAGCTTCGAGATCTCCGATAATATTTCCAGCTGATACACCCTTTTCTGTTAGAGTTATTGTGAGTATGCCGGTAAACCCTAATAGCACGGAAAGAATTTCTCTTCTAGATGGCTTCGTTCGGAATAATATGAGTGATAGAATTAAAGCTTGAATGGGAGCGGTATTTACAAAGATTGTTGCATGTAAAATCGTTGTATGCTTGACAGATGCAACAAAGAATATAAATTGTAAACCTAAAAGCGAACCCATTAGAATATGCTTCCAATTGTAGTTCATTAATACTCTGATAAACTGTTTTAACTCATTTCTTAAATATATCAGCAGCAACAGAGCCCAAAATCCTATAAACAGTCGTGCAAATGCAATAGAGTTGCTGTCAACATTTAGCAAAAGTCTAATGAATATAGGGGCAGTTCCAAATGAAAAACCTGCTATTATACCTATCGCAATAGACACTACTTTTCGCATAAAATACACCAATCAGAAGTTTCCAGAAATACTATATGTGTATAATGACTTCATGAATCTATTATAAAATTACTATTTAGGCATAATCGATGGAATCAATAAATACTATTTATTGCCAGTATCGACAAAGTTATAACTGCAGAATTAAGAAAACAGATAAAAACATATGAGGTACTCGCATGGAAGTAGACACTAAAAACCCATTAACAATGCGTGCAATATTTTTTGGCATTTTTCTTGGGGCACTTTTGGATTTTTTGGATATCTATTTATCATATAAAGTTGGTATTGCTGCAATTGGAGGTACTTTTATCTTGGGATACCTACTACTTAAGCTAACTGGTGAATATAACTACAGAGAAAATGTTGTGATTCTAATTATCGTTGGAGCGATGTCTTTGCCTGCTTTTGGTGTGAGTGCCAATATAGCGGCTCTTGTAGTTTTTAGGGATTACCTGGCACATACGATCTATATTTCTATACCATTAATAGTAGTTGTGTCGCTGGTTGGCTCTATTCTTGGTGTACTTCTGCTATATCCCTTGAGAAAACAATTTTTAGAGCTTAGATGGCCCATGATATTACCAACAGCAACTATTGTTAAGGCACTTGCCGAAAAGGGCGAGTATTTTAGAAGAGCTCTGTATGGTTTAATTTCATCCATGATAATAACAATCTCAGCTTTTGTTTCAAACCTAAGAACCCTTAGATTAAAGTACATGCCATCCTTTATAGGTTTTGAGATTTCTCCTTTAATGTTTGCGGTTGGATTTTTTATATCGTTTACTGGTTCTCTACTACTATTAATAGGCTCAATATATAGCATTTTGGTGTGGTATTTCATTGAGGGAGGGGTCTCAAATATAACAATCAGTGAGCATATTACAAATCCGATGATCTTTTCTATAGCAATTCCCATGATGGTTACAACGGCCTTCTTAAATTTATATGAAAACAGACATGTGTTTAAAGAGACTTTCAGAAATCTTAGAGTTGGAGATGACGAGGGCTTAATCCCAAGTTGGGCATCCTTTGCATCTCTAGTTTTATTACCAATTTTCTCTCTGATTGGTTTAGCGTTGGTCCCTGGACTGCCATTTGATATGATTATTGATATAAGCAAAGTCATCGTTTTTGCATTACCTATTGTTTTTATTTCTGCCATCTTTCTTGCTAGAGCGAGAGGAGAGTCTGGATTTTCAGTAAGCTTCACAGTTGATGTTGTTCTAATTCTTGCGACTGTCCTTTTCCTTCCTGATGTTGAAGATATGTTTATAGCCTTTGCAATATTAGGGTCCTATGAATTTGCATCATTGATATTTTTGAATTATATGAAATTTGGTCAGCTGACAAACGTCGATGAAAAAACTGTCTTTAAAGCTATTTTAATTGGAATAATTCCTGGAGTTGTTATAACCGCACTCTCTATTTGGTCCTTTCACTATCTACTTGGAGGACTCGGAAGTGAGAATTTCCCCGTGCCAAATGCTTATGCGGCCGGGGGATATATCTTAGGGGTAGTTCAAGCAATAAAAAGTGGAGTGGTACCACCTATTTATGATCCTTACTTAGTTGTAGTTTCTGTAGTATTAACTATTGCCTTACAACAAGTTTTTAAGAGACTAAAAGTTCGCGGATTCTCACCAATAATACTTGCAATAGGTATGCTTGTTCCCCCATCATACATATTTCCGATATTCCTTGGTGGTCTACTTGATTTATATTTAAAAATCAAAAACAAGCATGATAAGAGCAAAGCCAAAAAGGTTTATGAAAACGCACTTGTCTTCCTCAGTGGTGTTGCTGGTGGCGAAGGCATAGTGTTACTGTTTATGACATTACTCGTAATAATTTTCCTACTAATATGAAAGAAATGCACTAAAGCAATCCTTTGTTTCAATTAATAAAAGTGCAGAGATAAATGACACTATTAAGCAACACAAAGAAAAATGCGGCTGCTAAGTTAGGATCTATCGTTGTTAATTGGAAACTCTTGTGATCTCTCTTGTTAACCAGTAACTCAAATTACTTGACTTACAGTTTGGATATTAATGTAAGAAAGTTGCTCAGACAGCATCGAACCTAGCGTTCCTAGTACAAACGTTGAAATGGGCGAAATGCCAATTCCATATCCCATAAAATATGCTAGCATACCAAATTTAGTCAATAGCCAGAAGCAATACCATACATATCCTTTATACTATCTCTAAAACGGTCTACATTTTCATCAAAAAATAAAGAGTTAAGGTGATAGAATTTTATAGAGAAAAAGAGTTTGATTTTCTAAGTCGATACAGGAAATTTACAACACTTTATCGTGAAAAGCCTCAAAAATAGAATAATAGCATGTAAAATGATTTATCTTATTATTCTATAGTTTTTGACCCCTCTTACCCTCCTCCAATTTCCTAACTTGTTCTTTTCTCAAAATTAAAAAAAGTTAAAAGAGTGTTAAATGAAATGGTAATATTGGAGCTTATTTGCTCATTTTTCTCCATGCATCTTCTGCTGCGGCTATTATTGGATAAGCTGTTGGCGGTGATGTAAGTAGTGGATGCGTACCTATTTGCATTAGGCAAAGTTCTGCAGCGGTCAATCCCTCCTGGATTGCAAGTCCTACGATATTTATCATTTCTCCAACACTCTTTCCACCAATGATCTGTCCTCCTATTATGACACCGTCCTTTGAAAATATAAGTTTGACCTCGATAGAACTTGCATCAGGGATTTTTGAAGGATGCCTATCAAATCCCTTAGCTCTACCTACAACTATTTCGAAGCCTTCTTTTATGGCAACTTCTTCTGTGATTCCTGCCGCGGCAAGAGCTATGTTTCCTGCGTAGGTTGAGAATATGCCTATATCACCTTTATTTTTTCTTATGACTCCAAGATTGAATAGGTTTGTCCCAGCTATACGTGCTTCGAAGCATGCTGTTGATGCAAGCATTAGCTTGGTTGGTTTTCTTGTGAAGAAATCTTTGTGTTCAACGCAGTCTCCTACAGCGAAAATATCTGGTTCACTGGTTCTCATATATTCGTCAACCCATATCCCACCGCTTGTTCCAACTCTTATGCCAGCTTTCTTTGCAAGTTCTGAATTTGGTTTATAACCAACGGAGAAAATGACTAGGTCAGCTTCGATTTTACCCCCGTCTGCAAGCTCGACTCCCTCAACCCTATTTTTCCCTAAGATCTTTTTAGCTGTAGAATTTAGATAAATTTTTATGCCATTTGCTTCAAGCTCCTTTTTAACGATTTCTCCGAACTCTTTATCAAAGGCCGCAGGTAGTAGATGATCCATCATTTCGACGATTGAAACGTTCTTGCCCAATTTTCTTAGTTCATCACTTACTTCAACGCCTATGAAGCCCCCTCCCACAATGACTATGTTTTCTGCTTCCTTAACTGCATCATACAACTTTTTTAGATATTCAAAGCTTTTTGAAACAACGTAAACTCCTTCTAAATTGCTTCCTTCGATGTTTAAGAATATTGGCTGTGATCCTGTGGCAAAAACAAGTTTTTCATATTCTATCTCCTCCCCACTCGACATTTTAACGATTTTCCTATTTTTATCTACGTCTACGACCTCACCAATTATGAATTGTACTCCTAAATTTTCTACTGATTTAGTGGGCATTATGTCTGCTTCAACCGAACCAAGCGTGGCAAAAATGTACGGGATTCCGCAAGGAATCATACTTACCTCTTCTTTCTTTACTATGACAACACTTTTTTCGGGGTAAAATTTTTTAACTGTAGCAGCAGTAACCATGCCAGCAGGGCCACCACCAATAATTACGGCATCGTATTTCATTTTACACACCACTCAGTATTTGAGAACTTCAAGAGTATCTTAAACTTAGAAAAATTTAAACTTTTTTAATTTTTTTAAAAACTTTAAAACTCATTCCAGCAGTAAACCCTTTAATTCGTTCAATATTCTCAAGTATGACCTTGATAAGAAGTGAAACATCTCGCTTCATATATAAATAGCCTCATTAAGAATTTTCTCTTTTAATTCGGGTCGAATGTCTTTTTTAGGTACAAGATCTACCTTTATTCCAAGAATATCAGAAAGGTATTCTCTAATCTAACAAAATCAACCAATAAATCAATATCACTCATTTCTTTCTACTCTCCCCTTGCATAGGAGCCAAAGATTCCAATCTCTTTTACCTTAAAACGTCGTTTCAGTTTCTCTTTATGTTTAGCTATTTTTTATCTCTTCAAGTTCCTTCGTTTTTTCCATCTCTAGGAATTAATATTTATTTCAGTAATAATAATTAATGTAATGATTATATTGTCTATGCGTATTTGAAAAGGAGGTTTGTTGTTGATATCGTACATCGAGATATTAAATAAAAGTTATTATGAGGGTAAGCTTGTCTCAGCAGACGATTTTAACATGAGGGTTTGGAAAGTAGCATCTAAAATAGTAAAGGAGTACAAAATAAAGTACGACCCTGAGAACATAATACCGTGTGATAATACTTTAGCTGATGATGTGTTTAACGCTGGGTTAGAGTTGTTTCTTGAATTGGGAGTTTATAATATTAGTAGCCGACGAGTGATACGAATTGACGAATCTGATGTTAAAGAGTATTTAAAGAATGTACGTGATGAAATTGCTATAGGAGCTGGTAAGGAGGCCAGAATACTAAGGAAGAGGGAGGTTGAGGATACCAGACCACCCATGATACTTGGAGGAGTAATTGAAGGAAATCCCGAAGAAGGAGAACCTTTCATTAAACTATATGAAACCATAGCCAGAGAACCCTTAATAGATGGCATATATTTTGGACCACCAACAGTAATAAAGGGAGTAACAATAGTTCATGATTCGCCTCTCGAAGTTATAGCAGCTGCTAATGCAGTTAAATGGATAAAAGAAAGCTTACAAAGAGTTGGTAGACCTGGATTACATTTGATCAGTGCGCAACCCTCTGCAATAGGAGACATGACAGCTTTTGGTATAGAGAATGGTCTAACAAAGACCGATGCTATAGCAATTCCTATCATTAGTGAAATGAAGACAGATAATGCTCAATTAAGCAAAGTTGCGTATGCTTTGGAAAATGACATAATTCCAAATCCATATCGTGTTCCAATGGTTGGTGGATTTGCTGGAGGCCCAGAAGGAACAGCTCTTGTAGGAGTAGCTAGCCTATTTATGGCTCTTATAATTTATCAGGGATATAAAGGGTACATAAATTTCGATGTTATCAGAGTGATGCCACCTGGAAGTACAGCAAGAGATGTTCTTTGGGTAAGAAGTATTGTCGGGCAAGCAACCCAGAGAAATACAAAGGTCATTTCAGGTGCCGGATTAGTTACATACGCAGGACCAGGAACAGAAATGATGTTTTATGAAATTGCTGCTGGTACAATAACACACACGGTGTCTGGATTTCATGTTATGCATGGAGTGAGGAAAACCAAATTAACAAAACCGAATCAATGTAGCGGACTGGAAGCAAAATGGGAAGCTGAAGTAGCTTATGCTTCAACGAAACTTAAGCGTGAGGAAGCTAATGAGATAGTTAAGATTTTGTTAAAAAAATATGAAGATAAAATAAGAGATGCCCCAGAGGGATTGACTTTTGGAGAAATATACGATTGGAAAACACTCAAGATAAAACCACAAGTATACGAAACTTACATAAAAATTAAAAAAGAACTGGCAGATTTAGGCTTGGATTTTAGTATAGTTGAATCAGAATAGCATTGTGTCTTTCTAATCTTCTAACTCTACAATAAAGTCACAATGATCATCACCTTTATAAAGTGACGTTGGATTGCTGACTTTCATTTTCGGGTTAAGAACTTCGGCAACACCAACATCAAAGTATGCATAAATTTGGCAAATCTCCTCTGGTGTTCCAATGCTCTTCCAGATATCTACCAGTGGGCATGCAGTATAGTATATATGGAACTTCTTCTTATTTAGCGCTAATAATTTAAACTTATATTCCATTGAGGGATCCCAGCCACCTTCAATCTTATAGAAGTCAAGGACATTGGCTTTTCCAGGAGTTATGTTAAGCTCTTTTACTTTCTCTTCAGCATACTTTCTTCCGAGAAATCGCATTACTTCACATGCTAACTTTATTCCCTCTTCTCCGTATTTTTCTTTAAGCATTTTCACGAAACCACCGAATAATAATGCCCATTGTTTTGCAAGAAATTTAACTCTATCTTCTGGTGTCATTTCTCCTATTAAACTTCTTGCTAATTCTAATAGTTCCTTTTCTTTTTCGGTTAATTCTTTTTCACTCAACCTGATTCCTCCTTAATTTTTTTTCAACTTTTTATTTTTTTAAAAATATTCTTGCTTTTATTTATAAAATAGCTAAAAAGGTTTAAATAAAAC
>JAGGXT010000053.1 GCA_021162905.1 Candidatus Odinarchaeota archaeon
AGCTCGCCGATATTCCTGTAAAAGAGCCTAGAAGCCCGTTTCTGGATTTTGTCCCAAGTGGTTTTCTTAGACCAGCGACGTTTCCGCTCCGGCCGTAGAAGGTTCTTCTGGTTATGGTATTCGTCTTTTACAATGCGCGTAATGGTGTGAGCGACGAGCATATTGATAGCAGTCTGCATATCGATCTTCTCGCAGATAAAGCCGATAACGATATATGAACCAACGTTGTACGGCTCTGAATACTGATCAGCATAGGCTACTGCCTGCTCTATCGACAGGAGATCCTGGAAGAGGAAGACCAGTATAGCAGTATCATTTTTAAAGGCACAAGGCATATTACTGGATTGGGGTTCGGTTGTTGTCGTTGTGTCGTACATGATATAAATAGACAACCAGCCCCCCTAAAAGTCTTATCGGATAGTAACGACTGAAATAAAAATAGTGCGGGCATTCGTGTATGACTACATGTTAACTTTATAGGAATATTTATAGGTTAGTTAATTATAGGTATCTCTATGGATGAGGAGTTGTTCTCACATAATAAATTATTTAATATAATACTTGCAGAAAGTTCGCTTGAATTAATGCCAAAAGATTTATGGAAACATCCCCAAATTATTGGATATGCTAAGCGGCAAAATAAAGAACCGCGAGATATCTTGCTTGATTCCTCTTATTTTTGGAAGGCAATGAAAGAAGCAAAGCTATACCATTACTTTAAGAGAGGCCGTCCAGATATAGTTCATCAAGCACTTCTCTTAATGTTAGATTCAAGGCTCCATAAACTTGGTTTTTTAAGTATTTACATACATACGATTGATAATAAAATTGTATGGATATCCGATAAAGTTAGAATTCCAAGAACTTTTAGGCGTTTTGTAGGATTAATGGAGCAGCTTTTGAAATATGGTCAAGTACCCATTGATACTAATGAACCATTGTTAAAAGTTCTAAAGGGGCTCACTTTTGAAGATCTGATAAAGAGAATTGATAGTAAATATGTGATTGGCTTCTCTAAGCATGGGACTTTGGTAGGTAATTTAGCCAAATTTTTTAAGGCAAACATAGAGGAAGGCCCTATTGCACTTGTTATTGGCGGCTTTCCTAAAGGTCATTTCTCTGATGAGATATTAAAGCATTTAGATCAATTAATTGCAATTTCTAGGCTTAGTTTGACAACCTTATATGTTGTGTGCACAATTATATCATCATGCGAGAGCTTATTGAGTCAACATCTATTGTAGTATTTTAAGTCAAACATTAAAACTTCAATTAAGATGGTCTCCGCACTAAAATATTTTTAACACAATTAATCCTCCGAAGAATACAATAATTCCTTATAGCTCCTCAGGAGCCGTTTAAAAACGTCATTTGTTACAAGAGGAAGAATAGCTCTTAAAATAGCGTTAGAATTCACAAAATAAAGGCCTCTTTGGATACGCTCAATTATTTTAGCTTTACTTAAATGATGTAGAGCAACGCTTATTGCGCTAATACTAATTTTAAGTTTATTTGAAATTTCTTTTACAGTCAAAGGATGGCCTTCCTTTAATAGGAGATCGACAATAGCTAGTCGTGTTCTAGAACGTGAAAGAGATACCAATGCTTCTAAGGTGTCCTCCTCTGCAAACAAAATGTTCACCAATATAAATACATTCCATAGTGACCTTATTAATGATATCGGCCCATGTATAATTTTAAGTGAGCGTTAAATTGTTATTCAAAAACATAACAATTTTTAAAGAGGAAAACTCTCTAGACCTTTTCTATAGAACATAGGGGAAATACCTCTGGATTATAGGTTGTTCTTAATGCTAGAGACAGTCAAAATACAGTATATAGGTGAGAATGCATACATTATTAACGCCGATAGAACTAATTTAAGATTAGCGATAAACTACATACCAGAAGGAAGCCTTAATATATGTGGCCTACCTCCAGAAGAGCTCTCACTGATAAAATACATAATCACAGAGAAATCTAAGTTAAGAGAACTGAAAGAAAATAAGTATACTGTAATTTATGGTGTAGAAGGGGAAAATAATAGCAAAAAAGAAAAATCAGAGGGATTATATAGTAATAAATACGCACTTATAGTAGAAGAAATTCTAAACATTGATAGAGATACATCGATCGCTTTTATTTCGCCACCAAAGTTGGATCCAGAAGAGAAGGATCTTAATCTACTCATTTTAGTAAGTGGTATACAAATTTTATACATAACTCGACCAACCTTTCTAAGGGATCCTCCCTTGGTTGATGTCTTAATAATCCCTAGTAAAACTTTAGAGAGGCTAGTAAGTCTAGCAAATCGTGAAATCACAAGACTACCCTTTTATGTAGGGGCAAGAAGCGAATTATTAGTTACAGATTACAATCCCACTCTAGGGGAATATTATAGAAACATAGAAAAATGCTACATACTTCAAAGGTGCGAAGCTATTTATATTATAAGACATTTAACTAAAATTAATGTAATCAAAAGAACAAAGATCTTCTCGGGATAAAAAGGATTTTTAATGGTGCAACTAATGAATAGCGAATTTCAAGGCTACAGTGGAAAGGCGCTTAATCTACTTAAAAAAAATAAGATTCCCGTATGGTCTAAAGTGCGGGTCACTATAGATAACTTAACGACATATGCATTAGTATTACCAGCAGTTGAGGGCACTACCGATCTGATATTCTTAAAAATGCCTAATGGATATAATGTAGCGTTTTCTGTGGACAGAATTCGTTACATAGAATTCATAAGCAGGGAAAAAGTTTCCTATAAAATTCCAGAAAAAAGTTTCAGGCAGCTTTCTAATCTTCCGAATGTTACGATAATTGGTGCGGGAGGGACCATTGCTTCTCGAGTAGAGTATCAAACTGGTGCCGTTAAACCAGCATTTTCTACGGAAGAATTAGCTAATGCAATTCCAGAATTAGAAAATATTGCAATAATAAATTCGAAAATGGCCTTTAACATCTTTAGTGAAGATATGAAACCTTCAAATTGGATTGAAATTGCAGAGATTGTGGGTAAAGAAATTCGATCAGGAGTTGACGGTGTAGTTATAACACACGGAACAGATACAATGCATTTCTCTGCAGCAGCTTTAGCTTTTATGCTCGAGAATTTACCTATACCTGTTGTCTTTACTGGTGCACAAAGAAGTAGTGATAGACCGTCTAGCGATGCTGCTATAAATTTAATATCGTCGGTTATATTTGCATCGAGAGGCTTGGCTGCTGAAGTAACCTTATGTATGCATGGTGTGCTTGATGATAATTTATGCTACGTTCATCGTGGTGTTAGAGTTAGAAAAATGCATAGTAGTAGAAGAGATACCTTTAGATCTATAGGTACACCACCATTAGCAAGTGTCAAGGACGGAAATATACACTATTTAATAAAAGAATTCTTTAAAAGAGATCCCCATAAGGAGGAAAATTTCCTAATTAAAGCAAAATTTGACGAAAAGACGGCTCTTATATACACGTACCCGGGAATGCATAAGGAAATATTAGAGACTCTTATAGACAAAGGAATTCATGGAATAGTCATCGCAGGAACTGGGCTTGGCCATGTCCCTGAATATATATTAGAGTCAATAAGAAGGGGTATAGAAGAGAATGTCATTTTTGTGATGACCACACAATGTCTCTGGGGTCCAGTTAATATGAATGTTTACGAAAGAGGTCGTACGCTTCAAAGGATGGGCGTACTTTCTGGAGAGAGCATGTTACCAGAGACGGCGTATGTGAAATTAGGCTGGGTTTTGGCTAATGTAGAGGAGAAGAAAGAGATTTCCAAGCTTCTATTAACAAACTTAAGATATGAATTCGTGGCTAGAGAACACATAAATATGTTTTTTGAGCAAGCTAGATAGACTAAATACTATAAAATCCTAAATTTAATATTAATTTTGGGATTTTTCTAACGATACAATATTAGAAATTCTAGATATTACATTTCTAATATTTATCCAGTGACTTCCATACCAATAAATAGAGCCACACGTGGTGCATTCATAGAAGTCATCATGTTTATTAACTATATTTCTAGGGAGCTTTTTTTTCAATTCCCTTTTATCTACTTTAATTAATAACCCATTGCATTTAGGGCATCTTGGGGAGAGATTTAACTTTAAGGGATTGATTTTAAGGTCTAGAAAAATATCTGCTAGTTCGCTAGCTATATCATTTTTGTTTCTAATTAATACGGATGTTAAGCCCATATTTTTGGCTCTTTTATGCAACTCTTTATCTTTAGTTAATAAAATCCTCTTTGTGATTGCTGTTTTGTTCAGAACAATAGTATCATCAATTTTTTCATTTTTCAAATCTATTAAATCTGTGATCTTGATTGCATCAAATCCAAGTATCCTTAACCAGCGAACGATTTTTCCACACATTTCGTCAACAATAAATTTTATCACTCTACTTTCCATTTAAATCCCAGAGCTTATGTAGAGAGGCTCTATTAATTCTCAATATTTAACTTTGTATATAAACGCTTAGTGAGCGAAAAATTAAGCTCTAGGTTTGCCGAGACAATAACCATATACAAAAACAAAAAGTTTAATATCATTAGTAATCCGTCATAGATAAACAAGGATTTTAAATGGTGTTTTAATAATGACACATGGATCTCTTGATAAGGCTGGTAAGGTTCGTAGGGCAACAATAGAAGCCATGCGTGTTAGAGGTCTAACTCCCACAAAGAGGCCATCCCCCACACCACGATTAAGAAATCGAGAAAACTATATTAAGAGATTTGTACGAGGTTTTCGAATCGGGCAACCTAGAAGAAGGCGAAGATAGAAATACAACTTAAAATTATGAATTTAGAAGGTATTCTCCACTGCTAAAATGATTAAAAATTTTAAGCACTAGTAAAATTAATATTTCTATAACTTATCCTAACTATGACTATAGATATTTCCTATAGGATAACATTAGGCCCGTAGTGTAGTGGCCAAGCATGCGGGGCCTTGGACCCCGTGACGAGGGTTCGAATCCCTCCGGGCCTACCACTTTTAAATTATCGTGAGTTAATATGAGTCTTACTTTTAAGCCATACCGCTTACCGATTTTTTCTGGTTACTATCTAAAGAATATTGCCAAGAAAGTTGGTTCTGGGGATCTTCTTAAATCAATTAACGTAAGTTTGGGTAAAAAAGGTAATGTTAGAATTAAAAGAATTGATAGTAAAATTTGTTTCTATTTTTGCAACAAGATGTATTGCTTAGATATTAATTCTATTAATCTTACAGAAAGAGACTTAAAACGCGTTTACTTGTTAGAAAAAGGACATCTAAAAAGGATATCATTGAGTACTGGAGGGAATTATTACCAACTGATCTGTACAAAGGCATTAGCTGCACCGACAATTGAGATAAATGGAATTCGAATGCATAGAACGAAGGGTATTCTCCCTTGGTTTGATGCCCGAAGAAAGGTTAAAGCATTAAAAATAAAGAAGGAAAATAAAGTCCTAGATATTTGTACTGGCCTAGGTTACACCGCCATTATTGAATTATTAAATGGAGGTAGAGTTACGTCTATCGAGAAGGATCTAAATGTATTAGAGTTAGCTAAATATAATCCTTGGTCGGAGGAACTTGG
>JAGGXT010000309.1 GCA_021162905.1 Candidatus Odinarchaeota archaeon
AACGAGCGACGAAGTTATAAGTTTTTCATATCAGACTATTTTATTAAACACCAAATGTAAAAAACATTTAAAAGTAAATACCATTAATCCATAGTGATGATTAATAGTTATCAAAAATCAATTTTATAATGGGTGATTAGCATGGCAAAAACATCAGAGATAATAAGTTTAACACAAAGGCAGATACAAGAACTACGGAAAAAGCATTACGGTATTGCAGGGCATCATTCAGCAGTTCAGCTCTGCCATTGGACTAAAAAAGCAATAAAAGGAGAAGGTGTTTGTTATAAACAGATATTTTATGGTATTCCTACTCATAGATGTGCAGAAATAACTCCTGTAGTTCTATGGTGTAATAATAATTGTATTTATTGTTGGCGTCCAATGGAATTTATGAGGTATTATGACATTAGAGAAGATCAAGTAGACCCTCCTGAATTTATTGTTGAGGAATTAATTAGGCAACGAAAGCAATTGCTATCTGGTTATCGTGCTAGCCCAAAGGTAAACCAAAAAATATTAGAAGAATCCATGGAACCTGTACATTTTGCCATATCCTTATCTGGCGAGCCTACAATGTATCCTCTACTTGATAAGATGATAAAATATATTCGTGAAAAGTATAACCCAATAAGTATTTTCCTTGTTACAAATGGACAAGTTCCAGAGATGCTTGAAAAGTTAAGAGATGAGCATGCTCTTCCAACACAACTTTATATCTCTATAACGGCACCTGATCCCATACTGTATAAGAAGATAAGTAGGCCTGTTCACAAAGATGCATGGGATAGGTTACTACGGTCATTAAAAATTATGAGTACAGTTCCTTGTAGACGGGTAATTCGCCTCACAGTAATCAAGGATTATAATATGGCTGATGAACATCTTAAGGGATATTCAGAATTAATTAAGATGGCGAATCCCGACTTTGTAGAAGTAAAAGCATATATGTACCTAGGTATGTCTACACAGCGATTAAAATATGAAAATATGCCAACCCATGAAGAAGTAAAAGAGTATGCTCTAAAATTATTAGAGTATCTCCCAGAATTTGAATATGCATCAGAACATCCTCCATCTAGAATTGTTCTACTCAGAAATAAAAATCATAGAGTTCCCTTATTACTAGGGCGCGATTCTGATTACAATCTTTAAGAATAATTTTTAATATTTAATGTAAAATTATGTATCATATGCTGCATCCTTCCATAAACTCTCAAAATAGGCTTTTCCTATTGTTGTTAGAAGAGTATGTTTTGACCAAATAGCTAATAATGTTTGAGATGGTCTTTCACTTAAAAGCAGCACTATTTCTTCATTGTCTTTAATTATTCCTCCTCCAAACATTTGATCTCTATACCTTATCTCTAAATTCTTAAAACTTCTATGTTTTGAAGCTATCTGTTTAAAAGTCGGCGTTGCTAAAATTTTGACTTTAATTCCTTTTACAAGAATGCTTGTTAATAGAGGCCCAATGTTTAAATTAAGATCCTCGGTGAGGATTGTTGGAATGGCAATCTCAATCTCATTCTTTACGTAACTGATGATGTCTAATATTTTCCTAATGATATTTTCTTTTCCATAAATAATCCATATATCTGGTTTTTCTTTTATCCCTCTTTCCTCAAAAATCGGTTGTAGTTCATCAATTAATCTATTCGCGATGGATTGGATATCCTCTATTACTTTTACCTTTGTTGCCTCAATTACCTCTTTAGGTGGTTTGGGATAGTAGTACGTTGGTCTTCCTATCTCTATCTCTATCCATCCTTTTCTTTCCAACCTATTTAATATCTCATGAATTTTCGAATAAGGAAGATTTGCAACCTGACATATCTCTTTTGCAGAGAGTCTGCCATGACTTATAAGAGCAATATAAGCCTTAATCTCGTACTGGGTCAATCCAAATTTCATTAGATCATTCTTAATTTTTGAAAAAATCATTTTTTCCACCAAATAGTAACTCTAAGAGTATGAAATAGTGGAAAAATTTTATAAAAAACTTTTCTATTGTTTTGGATTAAGGTGAATATTATGGCTATCGACTTGAAGCTTAAAGTTGATGAGAGTATATTACAGAAAATTCATGATGAAAAATTATTAAAAGTCCTTAAAGGTGAGGAGGAAGCTCCATATAAGGTGCTTAAAAAGAAGCTTATGACCATACAGCCTCCAAAGTATAATTTAAGCTTACCACGATATACAGCCTCTTTATGCCCTGAATGTGGAAAAATTATTTCTGCAAAACTTTATGAAAAAGACGGAAAGGTAATGATTTCTAAGAAATGCCCTGACCATGGAGAATTTGAAGATATTTATTATAGTGACGTAGAAATTTTCCTTAAATTTTCATTATTCGCATTAGATGGCACTCATATTAAAAATCCACATACCGTTCTTTCCTCTGGATGTCCTTATGATTGTGGTCTCTGTAACCTACATTATACACTCCCTGGTATTGTCAATTTGGATCTCACTAATCGCTGCAATATGAATTGTCCGATATGTTTTGCAAATGCTAATGCAGCAGGATATGTCTATGAGCCAACATATGAAGAAGTAATTGCAATGTTAAAAGTTTTAAGAAATCTTAAACCAACACCTGCTGAGGCAATTCAGTTTGCTGGAGGAGAACCAACGATACATCCTAACTTTTTTGAGATAATTCGTGCTGCAAAGCAATTAGGTTTTAAACAAATCCAAGTAGCTACTAATGGAGTTCTTATGGCTCAAGATCCAACATTCGCTCAGAGGATGCGTGATGCCGGACTAGATACTGTTTATCTTCAATTTGATGGATTTAAAGAAGAAACATATGTGAAAGCACGTGGTAGGCCAGGTTTTCTGAAAGAAAAGCTAACAGCTATAGAGAATGCACGTAATGTTAAACCTCACCCACTAGCTACAGTTCTTGTACCAACAATAGTCAGAGGTATCAATGACGACGAAGTTGGGAAAATAGTGTATTTTGCATTAGAAAATCTTGATGTAATACGTGGTGTTAATTTTCAGCCAGTTTCATTTACAGGGCGTATTGATTATGAGGAAAGAATACAAGGTCGATATACAATACCTGACTTAATTCACGACCTTATAAATCAGACTGATTTTCTTACAAAGGAGGACTTCTATCCCGTTCCTGTTGCTGCAGCTATTTCTGAATTAATATCAGGACTTAAAAAGGACCCAAAACTTGCATTTACAACACATTTCAGTTGTGGCGCAGCAACGTACGTTCTTAGAACTAGCGATGGCAAATATGTAGGTGTGTCTCAGGTCGTTGATGTGTGGGGTCTCTACAGAGATGCTTTGGAGATTGCACAATCATTAGAAGGGACTTTTGCCCAGAGATTTAGAATAGCACTTAGAAGTCTAAAGCTTCTGAGATATTTTGATGACTCTAAAATATCAAAAGATCTAAAATTGAAAAAACTAATACGCAATATCTTATTAAAAGGTACCAAAAAAGCATTAGGTGACTTGCACTGGCGTGTTTTATTTATAGGCACAATGCACTTTATGGATAAATTCAATTATGATGTGCAAAGGGTTCAGCGATGTACTGTTCACTATGTAACCCCCGATGGAAGATTAATCCCATTCTGTGCTTACAATACTGGTCCTACATTTAGAAGAGAAGTCGAAAGCAAATTTGCAATGACTTTTGAGGAATATAACAAGCGCATGAAGTCTTTAGCTAACACCAAACTTGCATAATCCTTTTCTTATTCTTTTTCGATTTTCTTAAAGATGAGTGGTATTACTGCAGACATTATAAATCCAAGTAGTGCATATCTAAGACATCTTATAAGTAACGTTTCATGAGGAAATATCGCTTTTAATAAAAAGATAATCCCGAAAATTAATAATAAACCAATAGTTATTCTTATCGCTCTTTTCTTTAAATCTAAGTTTTCAGTTAGGAATGTTATACTTCTTTCTTCGCAGATAAATCCAAGTCCAGCACCTAATACAATTCCTGATAGTGTTGCAAATATCTCTAATATCTCACTTGGAAAAGCTATTAGTGGGATAATTATCATCAACGCTGAAATTATTATCACTGTTAACATTTTATGAATAATGGGCATTTCAAATAGCACTGGTGTAACTTTTTTCTCAATGGTATTAAAAAGCATTACTATAATAAGGCCAAGCACTATTCCACCTACTACGTCATACCAATAGTGTACTCTTAAATATATTCTGGAATATGATACAAGAGCTATTATGATCACCGAGCTAAATGCTAATAGTTTATTTCTGAATCTTAAAGTTAAATATCCCCATAATGTTGTGCTTCCCTGAGAATGGCCGCTTGGAAAACCGTATCCTTCTACACTAATCTTTCTTTCCTCTACTGGTGGCCTTGGTAATTTAAAAATATCTTTAATTATGCAATTAAGCCAAAGCGATGTTAAAAGCAAAGCCATTAACCTTTTTCCTGTTTTTTTATCTATAGCCCAGTATATAACTGATATTGCAACTATGTAAAACCATTCCTCACCGAGCTGCGTGACCGCTATAAAAAATAGATCTAAAGCACTCAAGGTGAGACCTCCATATAAATTATGCAAAAAATAGATCCTCCCTTAAAATATTTAAAATTTTTAGGAATATTTGAGAAAAAGGTGTAAGTAATCTTTTAAATTAAAACTCTCATTTTCAAGTAGTGAGTTGATGAAGAATGAGCGTTTATGATGAGCTTAAGCCTTTATTCTCTCCGAAAACAATAGCTGTTATAGGTGCTAGTGAAAAAGAAGGGTCTCTAGGAAGAGCTATAATGAACAATTTGTTATCTATAAAGTTTCCAGGAAAGATATATCCCATAAATATAAAAGGAGATACATGCTTTGGCTTAAAGATGTATAGATCGGTCTTAGACGTTGATGGTAAGATAGATTTGGCTATTATAATAATTCCAGCTCGGGCTGTACCTACAGTTCTAGAGGAATGCGTTAAAAAAGGTGTTAAATCCGCTATTATAATTAGTGCTGGTTTTAGTGAGACTGGAGAAGAGGGAAAAAAGCTCGAAGAGAAAGTACTGTCAATTGCAAGAGAGGGTAACATTAGAGTTTTAGGTCCTAATTGTTTAGGAATTTATAACCCAAGAAGCAAAATAGACTTAATCTTCAACCCTCCAGATAGACAACAAAAGCCAGGTCCTGGAAAAATAGCATTCCTTTCGCAGTCAGGTGCTTTTGGTGCTGCAATTCTGGACTTTATGGCTGAAGAAAATATAGGAATAAGTTCTTTTGTTAGCTATGGTAATGCTATGGACATCACCGAAAGTACACTGTTAGAATACTTTGCTGAGGATCCAGAAACTTCAGTAATAACAATGTACATAGAAGGAGTAAAAGACGGACGTGCTTTTGTGGAAGTTGCAAAAAGAGTTGTGCCAAAAAAACCTATAATTGTCCTAAAGGCAGGAAGAACAGAAGCTGGCGCGAGAGCCGCTAAGTCTCATACAGGTAGTCTCGCCGGCGCGGATGCTGTTTATGATGCTGCATTCAGACAATTAGGTATCATACGTGCAATTAGTATGGATGACTTATTCATAAAGGCAAAAGCATTATCTCTCCAACCACCAGCCAAGGGGGATCGGATAGCCATTGTAACAAATGGAGGTGGTGTTGGGGTAATGGCCTCCGATGCTATCGAGTTAGAAGGAATGAAAGTTGCAGAATTATCCTCAGAAACCATTAAGAAACTTAAGGAAGTATTACCGCCTCACGCATCTCCTTATAACCCTATTGATATTCTAGGTGACGCTGACTATATACGCTACTCTAATGCAACTAAACTTGCTCTTTCTGATCCAAATGTAGATGGTGTGATTGTCCTTATTATTCCACAGTCTCCAGCTTTAGAACACCAAAAGCTTGTTGAAAGTTTAGTTGATATTATAAAATCGCAAGAAAAACCAGTAACTATAGCTATTCCTGGAGGTGACATTTCAAAAAGGGTATCAGAGGAATTTGAAAAACATGAAATTCCAACGTATAAGACTCCTGAGGATGCAGTAATGGCTATGAAAGCTTTAGTATTATATGGTTACGCTCTAAAAAAATACGGCTTGCTTTAATAAATAATCATTTGTGGTTGGTGCTTTTCAGTAATTCTTTTGCACAAATAAGATCATTTTTATCATTTATGTTAAGAAATGAATTAATGAATCCGCTCAACTCATTTTCAATACTGATATAGCTTATTTCAAGCTTGCTAATTATCTTATGAAGTGAAAAAACATTTTTTTGGATTTCGCTTGTTGCAATACTAAGAAAACTTTGAGTTCTATAGAGTGCGGTTAATGGTTCAATATAGCCATTATTCCACTTGGGAACGACACCATCTGAATTTGTCTCACATATTTTTTTAACCAAATATTCAACCAATTCACAATTAATAAGAGGTTGATCTGCCCCGCAAACAAAGAAAAACTCACTATCACTCAATATATCACTTGCACTAATAATTCCTATAAGCGCACCTTGCACTTTAAGTGAATCAAAAATAAATTTTATGTGCCTCCTAATTCTTTCAGGTAGCATCTTATTAATTAAGTCCTTTTGCCATTTAAATTTGAGTGAGATTATTATATTGGAGACATCAAGGTAGTCTCGACATCGAAAAAGTGAATCTAAAACCCATAAAATTAGTGGTTTATTACCCAACTTAATTAGCGGTTTATACATTCCAAATCTTCTACCTATTCCCCCAGCAAGTACTAATATTGAAATAGATTCAGCGTTTTTCATACTTTTTACTTTTAGCAAATTTTATTTATATTTTGTTCAGTTTAAGTTAAAGAGGACATTAAACGCCGAGGGATCGTAATGAAAATAACTGTTAACGAGAAGCATACAATGATAGTAGAAGGAGAAGCAACAATTAAAATAGTTGATGGTGAAGTAGAAATATTTGGTTCTCGCTTTTCTAAAGGCGAAGTAATATATGTCCCATATGCAAAAGCTTTACCATTATATGTATTGAAAAAATTAAGCGCTGAGGCACTATTTTCTGAAGGTGGTAAAATAAGAGAAGTTGATGAAAATACAATCCCTAGTGATTGGGACTCGGTTTTTGATGAAATAAATTTACTTATCAAAAATTCTAAAAATATACCTGTAGTTTTATTTATCGGCGATGTTGATACAGGAAAAACAACTCTAATTACCTATGTGATGAATAAACTATCACAAAGTGGCTATAATATCGCAGTAATAGATGCTGATACTGGACAAAGTGATGTAGGGCCTCCTACTACTATTGGATTAGGTCTTCTAAGGAAAGGCAAGGTTGTATATTCACTTAAAGATGTCGAGTTCATAGACGCCTTCTTCTTAGGATTAACGTCACCCGCAGGTTTGCTTCATCGTTCAATTACTGGTGTTCAACTTATGGTTGAAAAGGCAAAGAAATTAGATACGAACGCTATTCTAATTGATACTACTGGTTGGGTCTATGATCATAATGCTAGAGATTTAAAACTGCTAAAAGTTTTATCCGTTAAGCCTGACTTAATTGTACTCATTGAGAAAGAAAATGAACTTGAATATTATTACAAGATGTTTCATAAGTTCTTTAAGATTTTACGAGTTACCGCTTCAAGATATGTACGGGCTAGAGACAGAGAAGAGCGAAGAATGTTAAGGCAAAAAATGTATGCATATTTCTTACTTAATGCTAAAGAAATAGAGATAGACTTGGAACAAACATCTGCCCTCTATTCATTTCTATGGACAGGGTCTGAGGTAAATAATGAAGATGCTATTAACCTTATTTCATCAACTCTTAGTATTGAGGTTAATAAAATTCTATATGTAGAGGAAACTACAGACTGTATAATCGTAATTACCGAAAGAGGGACTTTCATACCGATTGATAAAGTTGATAAGCTAAAAGATGTTTTTGCAAAGAGAGAAGTGAAAGTTATATCAAGAGATGCTTTCGATAACCTTCTTGTAGCTTTTTTGGACAGCAACTTTTCCTTCCTTGGGATAGGTACGATTTTAGATGTTGATTTTAAAAAGAGAAAACTAAAAGTATATTCAAATGTGAATCCAAATAACGTCAGTGCTTTAATGTTTGGTTACATTCGAATTTCACCTGAAGGTGAAGAATTAGGTTGGACTGGACATTGGCCATTTTAATAATTTATTTTCGGTAATAAGATTTTTATTATAGTTATAAAGTATATAAAAAAAGCACATATAGTCCGTATGATTAATTCAATCAATCAAATGTGGTGGATGCGGTGTATATGCAAACATTTGATTACCTTATAATACTCATTAAATCGCTTAAATATTTTCTAAATGATCTAATGATGATACCAGTAGGTGATTATACACTTGGCGAGTGGCTCTATGCAATCTTCTTGTTTGTTATCGTCATTCCACTAGTACCGGGTATTATAGCATATCTTATTTTCAAAACGATAGGTATAAGTGGATTTAGAAGACTTTTCTCGTTTAGTAAAGTTGATAGTCCAATGCATAGATTAAATCCTATAACTAAAATATTATATGTCCTTATGATAGGAGTCTCTGTTGCAATTCTTGAAGAAAATATCTTTATAGGTGATATTGAAATAAGAATGGAATATATTATGCTCGCACTTTTCTTCTCAACTTTCATTGGCTGGAAATATGCAAATCCATCCTCTCAAAAACTTAGAGCTATGACAATAATAATATTGACACAATGGTTAGTCATTGCATGGGGTCAATCTTTCCTCAATCCTGGATTTTCTACTAATCCACGATATCCTGCAGTGTTTATTTTTCCAAGACCACTATGGCTCTTAGGAATACAGCGAATAACTGTAGACGGATTCAGATATGGATTTGTACAAGGTATTAGGGTTGCTGCTGCATTAAGCGCAGCTTTATTATTAATAACCACAACACATCCGTCATACATTATTTATGCGTTAAGGAAATTTAAAATTCCTCTTGAAATAAATTTCATGGTAAGTATAACCTTTAAGAGTATTCCAACTATCCTTGAAAAGAGTTTCTTAGTATTAAGTGCTGAGAGAGCAAGAGGCTTAAACATTAGACCAGAAAGGACTTATAACATTCCTAAAGCTATAAAATCTGCTCAAAGACAATTGAAAAATATAGTTTATGCGACATTTCCAATAATCATAGAGTCCGTACGAGCTGCTAGGCAGATGGCTGTTGCTGCAAATGTTCGAGCTTTCAGAGCGGAGAAAACAAGAACATATTATAAAGAAATTCCAATGAGTACAAAAGATAAAATTCTTAGCTTAATTTTTGTGGCTATAATGGTTATACTTTTTATCCTAACACAACCTCCTGGAGTAATTCCATTCCTTTAATTATCATTTTTCTAAATTTCTAATTTCAAAAATAATAGTTTTTGTTTTTGCTTCTACGGCTTTTCTTTCTCCTCTATTTACTTTTATTATATCTCCTGATTTGTATTCAATTGCATTCTCTGAGTCGCTATATATAAGGCCACTTCCTTGTTTTATTAAGAAAATTGTTTCAAATTTGTCAGTTTCTGGAAATTGATATTTTTCGCCTTTATCAATAATTATGTAAAATATTGCTAAATTTCTATCTATCATCGCGATGTGCCGATTTGTTTCTCTTTCGCTCATGAGAGCTCTAATGTTTTTAAATTCTATTCTTCTCAAAATCCTCACCTAGTTAGTATTTTTTAAATGAAAACCAATAGCCATCAACTCTTCCAAAAATAAACTTTTGAATGATAATGTAAATATATAAAAATATAATTTGTTAAGATTCGCGAAAGCGCAGGAATAAATCGACTAATCTAAAATTACAGTTCCAGCAATATTCTGAGTTACTATATATTACCGCATTACAGTTAGGGCATCTAATCGGAAGCTTTAATGGATATTTGTATTCCTCCTCTACTTTTATGCCCCCTTCTTCTAGTCTTGTGAAGAAAGGCTTTGGTTTTCTCATTTCTCTAATTTCAGAGAAAATTGCTGCACTGCCCAAAAGTGTAATAAATGTATAGATAGATGGAAGTGTAAAAATAGCAGGTATTGTTTCTAAAGAAAATACATAATAGAAGACCAAGAGGAAGTAACCAATTATTGATGATGTCAATCCATAGATTAATTTCCTAGTAACTTCTCCTATAAAAAGTCCTGCTAAAATCCAAGAAATAATTACTGCGATAAGTGAGTTTGTTTGCATAGCTTTAACATCTATAAGGAAAACGTAATTCAATAAAGTATCTAAAGGTATGGGATTATTATGATATAGCCCTATTTCTTTTTGAAAAGCTACTGCAAGAATCGTAAGTAAGATTGGTGGGGTAACTGCAGCTGTTATGGACCCGACAAATATTTTAAATGATGACATGTCAATCACCTGTTTATTATATTAAGTTCGCATAGACTTAGAAAGGACATATAAATATAAAGAAAAAGCAGAGTTTATGAATTTAAAACTTTTCTTTGAATTTAAATGGAATTATTAGAACAGCAACTCCAAGCACTATGGCAATCGCTACCGCAGCTATTATTTGAGGCCACGGTAGCTCTGCTTCTGTAACTGGAATCACTACAACTTTTTTGCTTGTCGAAGCTATAAAATTGCTATCGCTTATTAAACTAGCAACGATGTAATACGTTCCATCTTTTTCAAATTTATATGTTAATGAGGTGATTCCGATATTGTTTTCTATTAGCTCTTCAGCATGTGTAATATAAGTAGTATTAATTAGTGTGCCATTTTGGTCGATAATACCAACTATTATTGTTAAGTTTAAGCTGCCTGTGGAATTAACAAGAAATGTTACATTTATTGAAACCAATTCGTTTTCTTCTGGGAGGAGATTGCTGACACTAAGGATTATATCACCAAATGGTTCTGTAAATGCATATAGCACATCACCGTCTACAGTTGATGGTATGTGTACACCAAGATAGGCTAGTACTGTTGGCATTATATCTATAATTTCTGCATTTGATAAATCAAATGTACTTTTAATATTCCAACCAGCGATATATAGTGGTATTGTTTGCTCGTCAGTTCCTCCATGACTTCCTTCAGATTCCGTATATGCTGTATATTCGTCCTTAAGAACAACGTACAAATCTCCTGCAAATGTTGTATTAAGATGAATATCACTTAGAGTTCCATTCACAGATGTCGTAGCCCATCTACTATAAATTTCTTTAACTATTCCAGAATCCCATGCGTCTTCTACAGCCTTTTCTAGGTCACTGGGGTCCTTTAGATATATGAACATTGCACGTCCACCTACTTCAATTGCATAATGATCCACGGTTATGGCACTCCATCTAATTTTTATAGTCATAGCTGTTTTTGCTGGATCTGTATCTGAAAATCCATGATCTGAGGTTACAATAAATAACGTATGCGACCATAGATTTTTTTCTTTTATCGCTGAAACTAAACGCCCAATTTGTATGTCAGCATTCTGAACTATCTGATTATATTCCGTTGAATTAGGGCCATAAGCATGACCAGCCCAGTCCGTTGCAGGAAGATTTATAACCATTAATACACGTTCTCCAAGCTTTAATTTGCTCTCCACCCTATCAAGACATGAAAGGCTTTGATTTATTATCCACTCGTCTTGCATTAGTCGTAAATCTAATGGAAATTGTGGATCATAAGGATCATAAGTATTATATTCCGTATAATTAGTAGGTAAAGTATAGAATGCTCCAACAGGTCCCATAACTGAAAGTTTCTCCTTTCCAACTATAAGTATGGTATCTACACCATCTTGTGTTGCTATTGAGATAAGAGATGGAACTTGCCTAACTTCGGAAAGGTGATCGGGCACATAAATTACCTCTGGTGTGTCCGATGTCGAAAGATGCCAATTACTTGAATTTATAACAAGCGTGTTAGCAATCCCGTTTGTTTCTGGATAAGCTCCAGTTGCCAAGGCTGCATGAGCAACAGTAGTTACAGAAGGCAGTACGGTTTTTGCATTAAGAGTATATACTCCTTCGCTAGATAAGGATGATAGAGTTGGCAGATTGAGAGTTGGAATTATAGTAGGTTCCAGCCCATCAATAATTACCACAACAGCAAGTCTTCCATAGAATTGAGTATCATTACTAGATGCTATGGTATTGAAGTTCCCTGATGCAGTGAGAGGTAGCATTATCAAGGCTGCAATCCATAAAATTAATATAATTCGCGCTTTCATCGAGATACCCCTAGCATAATTATTTAAATATAGAAAATCTTGAAATATGAAGTGAACGGGTTTATTGTACTATTTATTATAAGAACTTTATAATATTTTGTATAGATTTATGTGAAAATTGATAAGTAACTAAT
>JAGGXT010000305.1 GCA_021162905.1 Candidatus Odinarchaeota archaeon
AAAAAGATATGTGCTATAGAGGAATTATTGCCAATGGGAGTGCAGGTAGGTTCTGAAAGATTGTAAGTGCTGCAGAAATTATTAGATATGCATAGCCGATCTTCTTTTTATCACTTTCCTTGAGAGGAAACATAGGCATGTTTTCAAGTTTTACATAAATGTCGTAGTAGTCAGATAAATTTACAATATAGCTTAGGTCCTCCTCTGAAAATTCCATACTTAGCTTTTCAGGAGTTCTATAGACTAGTTCTGTTATTTTTTTGTAAATTATTTTCTTTGCATTATTTCTGATTTTATTTATTGGTTCAACAAATCCTAGCATAGGTGCTAAGACTACGAATATTGTGAGTAGAAAATAAACGGCTATCACGCCAATGATTATATAAAATGGTAAGTATCTAAGGCTGACAAAGTTTGGTATGAGTAACATTGTTGTTAGTACAGCAATTCCTGCTCTTACTGATACGCCACCAAATGAGTAAAGGTAATCTGGGACTATTCCAACAGAGATGTATATTTTAGTAAGCTCGATGTTGAGAATCTCTTTCTTCTGAAACAAGATAGTGAATATGAAGAACGAAAGAATAATCCATGAAACAGTTCCTGCAAATAAAAGGTTCAGCAATGATGCATACGTTGAGACTATTTGGAATTCTAATGTAGGTGGAGAGCCAAACCCTACCATTGATTCGGGATTCTCAAAGAATCTAGGAAAGAAAAACAAAAGCCTATATACACCAATATACGCGACTGCTATAAATATCATGAAAATTTTCATGGGTTTGCCATATATTAATGTGAGCAGTAAGGACTTTATGTTTTCGTATTCGCTTTTTTTATCCGTAGCTACAATGTTTTTTATATCAAACTGAGCTATCAAATCGTTGATTTTCTCATTAACTTTGTTTGTTGCTAAAATTATTAAGGGGATATACAGCATCCATGGAATTGCAGTATACCACAAATATGGAAGTATATTCCACACAGGATACTGTATATATGTATAAATCAGACCGATAATGAACACGATTTCTAGAGCAATTATTCCCTTCATCGTTCCTCTGAAGAATCTTTGAAATAGAACGTTATACCAGAGCTCGTGTCCGGACGACAAGTAAACCCCCTCTTATTATTTTCTTTAGCAATTGCTTTGATGCTAAAAATAGGCTTAATGGTTGTATTTTAAAATTTCGGTATCTCTACATGGTAATATCCGAAAATGGGTGATTTATAAATGATTTACCATGAGCCTTTAACTCCTAAGTGCTAAAACGGTGTTATATCACCTATTCTCTGATTTACCTCTACATGTTCTCTATATATTCTAATTTTCAATTTTTCAACATAATTTAATTAACAAAGTGGAAAATTATTATAATCAATAAAAAAGGTAATTGGTATGATTTACTATTTTAAATTCGCTGCCGAGTCATATACATTCTTATCTAATTGTCACTCAGAGATGTAATAATACAGATAGAAAATATTTCTTAGGCATTTAAATAAAGAGGATCTCTTAGTGAGTCTTAGATTCATCTTATGTAAAAATATATTATTATTTTTAGTAGAGCTTCAGAAGTATAAAAATGTTTAAAAAATTTTAAAAGGTAGATCATATAGTTACAAGCATGTGGTGGTTATTTTGCAAAAGTTAAGAGTTAAGGGAGTTGCACTTCTGCTGATATTATATATATTAGTATTAGGTTTTAGTGGATATGTGGTTGATAGCAACTATAGTGATATGACTTTTGCGGATGCTTCTAAATATTCTCCGATAATCTTCACAGAACCAGGAGATAAGCCAATAAAGATTAGTTATCTATACAAAGATGATATGTTAACTTACTATATATTTTGGAAGGATGAATATCACCCAGATCATGTAATAGATTCGCTGTATCGGTTTTTTAGAACTTTCTATTTTGGTTCTTCTGTGGATATAGAAAGAATAAAGATTCGATTCTATGAAAATAATACTCCTGAGTTGCTTATTTTTGAAACCGTTAACCATGAAGTAGTTGAGTTGTTAATAATAAACAAAACTCATGCACAATTTAAAAATGGCAGTATCGTTAAATGCCTAAGGGACTATCATCCTATACTTTATATTGTAACATGGAATCACATGTTTGGTTTAAAGCCCATTAGTGGTAAATCATATATAGAGAATAATTTCACAAATATCGAAAAACTAACCTTAGAAGAATACGTAGCATTTAAAATGTTTAGAAGATCCAGAATAAGTTTACAGTTTCTTATGGATTTACTCTCGTTGTTTCTATTACCTGTAGTGTTATTAGTAACTTTTGAAAACATTAAGAGGTGTCTTAAATGAACATAATAGCCCACTTATTAATCAGTTTAATCTTGTATGCGTTATTTAGGAATCTTTACCCTATTTCATTGCAGACTTTACTATCTGTGGACTTTATTATATGCGCAATTGCTAGTATTCTTCCAGATTTAGATCATATAAATATGATAGGAAAAGCTTTAAAGACTAAAAGATTTGGTCCAGAAGTAAGAACTTGGTTACATGAGCTTCCAGGATATCTTCTTTTTTCAATAATAGGTGTACTTGTTTACTTTTTCATATCACCCGAATTTGGTAGAGCAATACTAATAGGCTTCTCTACACATTATTTTTTGGATGCGGTAAGTAGGCCAACAAGACCCTTTCATCCAGTTGATGATACAATAGTATTCTATTACCTTGCCCCTAGAAGTGATCTTAAAGCTCTTGTCATTTACGACGCTGGAATAACGGGGATTTTGCTTGGTGTTTTCTTCTTAATAACTACATATGCTATTAACTATGAAATATTTGGCTATGTGATTATTCTTTTAAGTTTAGCTTTACTTGTATACACAATCCCGAAATTTGAAAAATATTCGAGCGCACACGTATCCGAAGAGGAATATAAAGAACCAGAAAGGCTGGGTGTTGCCAAACTGGCTAAGGAAATTTTACAAGCAATACTTAACCCTTTCGTAAAGCTTTTTTCTAGAATATCCCCCGATGCGATAAGTGGATTAGGGCTTATTTTTTCAATATTTGTTGTGGTCTTTTTATTTATTAGAAATATCCCAGCCGCAGCTGTTTTTCTATTAATTTCCTTATTCCTAGACGCTATCGATGGAGAAGTAGCTAGGTATAGAAAAGAAGCATCACCATCTGGATGGATTATCGATGTAGCAACAGATAGATTAAGTGAAATTATTATTTCGATAGCATTACCTATGCTTTTCATATTGTTCACAATATTAAACACAGCATTATCCATTAGAAGTAAAATAACAGGACAACATAGGATAATTCCGCTAAGGCATATAGAACTTATTATTTTCATAATAATTATTGCCTTCCCTGAACTGCAAGCTTTACTTTCCCTTCCGTAATTTTAAAATCAAATGATCAATAAACGAATGGACTTGTTTCGTGCTATCCTAGGAGTGAAACGATATCTGCTAATTTTTCTATTTTTTATTAAAACCCTTGTAGGACAATAATATTTACTTTAAAAAATCGATAAAATTTCTAAATTTCTCCAAAAATTTCACCAAAAGGTTTATTTTTTCACCCTAAAAAAGTAATAACTATATACAGAGAGATAGGGGGTAGAGTGATGAAGATAGTACTTACAGCAGATCGTACTCTAATGAGTAAATATCGCAATATACCACTTGGTGATTTTTTAGGGTGTGTACCCTCAGAGCGTGTGCCTAGGAAAATATATGATTTCATAAGCAAAGTTGAAGCTCCTTTGGATAGTATTGGTACTGCGAGAGTTGCACCTTATGGTCTAAGAAAAATTGAAGCTGCTCTTCTACGAGATGGTTTCTCTCGCAATGAGGTGGTTGTTGCTCATTCAGACTATTTACATAACTTTATTGGAGAAGATACCGAAGTCGTAGTTAATTATACGATGGATCCTTTAGGGTTTGGACCAGTTTCAATGATGTTTACGATAGGTCACAAATATACATCATATAATGAAATTGAATTTAGAAGCCTAATGGATACTATTATGACGATCAAAAAGAAGAGAAATTTAAGTTTTAAAACAGTAGTTAGCGGACCTGGTAGTTGGCAACTTGTTTATAAGTTCGATGAAGCTAAAAAATTAGGTATTGATCATATTATCCAAGGGGAGGGAGATCATGTTGCAGCAGAGATTATTAACAGAATAATTAACAATTCTGCTCCAGAGATAATAAACATAACATCTTGGCCTTCTGTAGAACAAATACCAACCATTGTTGGAGCAAGTGTTCAGGGATTAGTTGAGGTAATGCGTGGATGCGGCCGTGGCTGTGCATATTGTATGCCAAACATGAGAGTTGCTAGGTATATCCCAATTGAGAAAATAGTTGAAGAGGTCAAAATCAATGTGAGATATGGTGAAGATACTATTTGGCTTCATAGCGAGGATATATTCCTCTATAAATTAGAGGATAAAAGAAATTTTATACCTAATACTGAAGCGATTTTGGAGCTCTTTGATGCAGTGATGAACGTGGATGGTGTTAAACATATGCATCCTACACATTGTTCCATCGCACCAATAGTTGCTGATTCAAACTTAGTACCACTATCAAGTAAAATTCTAAGAGCCGGACCCGATAACTGGATAGGAATACAGCCGGGCCTTGAGACAGGATCAGGTGAGCTTCTAAGAAAATATATGGCTAACAAAATGAAGCCGTTTTCACCTGATGAGTGGCAAGATGTTGTCATTGAAGCTACGGTAACACTTAACGAAAATTACTGGTTTCCCGCCTATACGTTAATCGTTGGGTTGCCAGGGGAAACAGAAGATGATGCTTGGGAGACAGTAAGATTGCTTGAAAGGCTGGAATATGAGGTTCCAGAAAGGGTTGGAAAAGAAAAAGCACACTTTATAACAGCACCCCTATCATTTGTACCGTTAGGGGCTCTAAAAGATAGAGATTTCTTTAATATCGAAGAAGAGTTAAATGAGGCTCGCTTTAACGTTATATACAGAGCTTGGAGAATAATCGTGAAAGAGATAAGCAGAAGCTTAAAATTCTTAGTAGACCAACCTTTGCCAATAAAATTACTAATAGAACTTATTGCAAGAGCTGGCGGTAAAGCGATATTAAGAAATATTGAGAAATATGGAAGAAAACGAGGATACTTAGTAAAACCACAAATAACTGTAATGAACGTAAAAGCAGAGCTTTAAAACTCTTAATTTATTATATTAATAGTTTAAACTAATATCAGTTGAAACAACAGTAATAAGATAATTAGTCTGATATGAAAAACTTATAACTTCGTCGCTCGTT
>JAGGXT010000257.1 GCA_021162905.1 Candidatus Odinarchaeota archaeon
TAATATCAATTATAATCAACAATAATTTAATTAATTAAAATGATAATTAATTGCCATTCGTGATCTTGCATATTTCATATAATGTTTCTCGTATATATTTTGCAGCATGCTCTGGTGGTACTGGGTTTATAGCAATATTTGTGTTATACTCAAATCCAGCATATATTGTAAGCCTTGGGAATATTCGTATGTGCATATGATACTCTTTCTCGTTCACTGTCTGCCAGATGGCATAATTGTACGGAGGGTCGTTTAAGATTTTACTAATTGCGGAAAGGATATCACGAGTTGCTATTGCCAAATCGTCTCTTTCTTCGTCTGATAATTCTAAGATATTATGAACATGTCTCTTTACAAAAATCCATACTTCAAAGGGGGTTGTAGAGGCAAAGGGACTGAATGCAATGACATTTTCTCTTTCAAGAATAAAACGTTCTGATTTCCTTTCATGCTCAATAATCTCGTCATACTTACAACGTTTTCCGTCAAAATTTAAACGCTTAATTTCTTGGAAAAACGAAACTGGAACAATAGGTGTAGCGATTATCTGAGAATGTGGGTGAGATAGACTGGCACCAGCTTTCTTGCCGTAATTTCGAAAAATACTTACAAATTTAACAAAATCATAAGAGGTTAAAGCCCTAAACCTATCACGATATGCTCTGAATACAAGTTTTACTTGATTATCAGACATGACTTGAATTTGCTCGTGATGATCTGGACTTTCGATTATTACTTCATGATCTCCAATGCCACTAATTTTAGAAACGTAATTGGAAAAAACTTCTGTTTTTTCGCTAGGCTGCAATGCTGGAAAGAGATTAGGAACAACTCTGATTATCCAATCAGAACGTCTTTTCTCACTATTTCTATCTCTATCAATAATTATCTTCTTGTCATCAACTGGTATGTAAAGCATCCTTGCTGGAGGAGTCATATTCTCATTACCCGCGCAAAACGGGCAGTTTACCGCTTTGTTAATTTCTTGCACTTCTGTTTTAAAGTCGGTTGGCCTCTTTGCACGCTCTACAGCAATTATAACCCACTTATCAAGCAAGTAATCTTTACGAATTTCATTACGCATTAACGTTCCTCCAAAAACGCCGCATCGCTTTGATTTTGATTACTGTTCCTTCTTTATATATCTTTTGATAACGATATCCGTGCTACTAAGATAAAGTAGCAATCTACAATCTGCTAAAGTATCTTCATGTTGTTAACATTCTTAAATAAAGGATTTGCTATATAGCTCGTATGGTAATAAGCAAGACTTTTTACATATCTTGAATCGTGTAACTATGTTTTAGCTATGACTGAAATAAATAATTATTTATATTTAAATAGCGGAAACAAAATTGAGAAATCCTTATGAGGGAATTACGATTGATTGATTGAAAAAATAATAATTTCAAATTATAAATCAATTAGAGAACTTGAATTGAATCTATCAAAGATTAACGTGCTTATAGGTCCCAATAACTCTGGGAAAACATCGATTTTAGAAGGAATATCATCGATCGGAATTCTCTTTTCAAATGAATATGATTGTTGTGACGAATCGCTTAAAATTTCTTTACCAAGGATGGGTGATGTGGAGTTTAATAAAATTGTTCATAGATTTGATAAAAGAAGGTTGATTGAATTAGGCATAGTACTTAGAGATACGCATAAAAATAGAGTTTCAAAAATTATTGGCATATCTCCAAGTAAAGGAACATTAAAAATCTGTTATAAAGATATGTGTCTGCTTGCTGAATGTAGGCAAGAAGGTGGAGAGTTTACTAATAAATACATAATAAAGTCGTCCATCGGATTTTCAGATGAACGTATTGATACTATTTTCACTGGGACCAGAAATTTAATAACGACGGGTTTACCAAAAGAAATAGCTAGTGCAAACGAGATAATTAATGCAGTGGATAGAAAAATATTTTTTATACCCGCAGAGCGTGGGACACATGAATTGGCACATCCGGTACCTGAAGACCTTCCAACACCAGAAAAATCAACAATTGCAGACGCATTTAATATTCTATATTTCATTAGGTATAAAACTGCTTTTAAAGATACAATACAAATAATCAACAGTTTTTTGAAACCATACAACTTAGAAGACGTTAGAACGATTCCTGTACCTGGAAAGAAATACGAAGTTGTAGTGCGTGATGTTCTATTAAATGAGGATATCAATATTGCACAAATTGGTTTTGGGTTAAACCAATTAATTCCAATGCTAATTCTTTTGAGTTATTATCCCAATGGTAGTTTAATTTTATTAGAGCAACCCGGACTACATTTGCATCCAAGACTCCAAGCAGATTTTGCAAACCTTATAGAATATATTATAAAAAATAAAGAACATCAACTAGTTATTGAGACACATTCAGAACATATATTATTCAATCTATTAAATTTAGTTGCAAAAAAGAGAATTCATAAAAAGGACATAAAAGTATACTACGTATACAAGGAAGATGCAGAGACAAAGATTAGAGCTTTGGAGATAACAGATTATGGTACTGTAGTTGGAGGCATTCCTGGCTTTTTTGAAACAGACTTTGATACATTTATGGACTGGATGAAAGCAGTATCTGAGAGGCAGTCATTATGAAATTATGCAATAAAAGTAAAGATATTACAGTTGTTGTAATTGATGCTTGTGCAATCGAGGAAATTACAAAATCAGAGGACATCTTGAAATGCATTCAAAACAAAATTTGTCTCCTTGTTTTTGGAAAAAGCATCCAGATGAGCGAATTCGAAAGGAGATTAACAAAATTAAAGAAAGAGGGAAAAGAAAGAATTGTAATGATGTTTGCTCGAATTATGAGAAGTGCATATACGTTTGTCAATGACCAAAAAACATCTGAAAAGTTCAATTTTGAGTTTGAGGGTGAAAAACCAAAAGTAAAAGATATGCATCTATTTAAAATAGCAAAAGCAGGTGCACTTCGAATTAAAGAGAAACATGCTGTGATAATTACTTTTGCGCGAGATGTCTTGCGGGTAAAGAAAGCAAAAATAGCCATCAGATAACAATTTATGTAACTACAGTAGATGATTTTATTAAAAAATGTTTATTAAATTCTAACTGCTTATGAAATTGAAATAAATATAATATAATAATAATATTTAATGTTAAAATTAATTATTTAATTTTTTATTTATACTAATCGCAGCTAGATTGTTGGCTATGTAAAGCTATATAACATATAGACTGGAGTGTGTTAATCTTGAGATGCATTCACTTTTCATCACTAGATTATAACATCTGGAAGGCCTTACTTAAACTTTACTTCAATGACCCAATAGAGCACATATATTTTATGTATGATATCCTCTATGCTATAGATAAAACCGACATTTACCTGGCATTATCAAATAATGATGTGATTGGTTATCTGCTGATTTGGAAAGGTGCTGATGTTGCAGGAGTGCACATATGGGGTGATGCCAAACCGCTTATTCGTTTTCTCCCAACAGGTATCCCGATGACTATTCAAGTGTACAATGATGATTTATTTGAACCAGTTGTAAGCTATCTTAAATCTAAAGGCGATAAAGTTTTATCAAAGCCGTATTATAATATGAGTGTTAACGAACAAGATTTCAAGCCGTACCATAGTGATAAAGCCATTAGATTATCTGAAAAGGACCTTGATGCTTTTATCGAACTTCGAAAAATTCAGATTTCAGATATTGCAAGGCGGGAGATTAATAGAAAAGAAGCTCTTGAGATTATGATCAAGTGGCGATATTATGGTCTTTATATAGATAATAAATTAGTCTCAATTGCTTGTGCTTTTGTAAGATTAAATGAGGTGTGGATAATAGGAGGTGTTTTTACTCACCCAGATTTTAGAGGTAGAGGCTATGCAAAAATTGTCACATCAGCTATTACACGGAATGCTTTAAATTCTGGGGCCATAGCTTTTCTTCAAGTTAGGGAAGATAATATTCCTGCTATCAGAGCCTATAAGGCCTTGGGATATAAAATTATAGGAAAAAGGAATTGGATATTCTATAACAGGCCAACTGAAATCTTGCCTTAAATTTTAAGTGTAGCTACTTTAAAGTATGGTATAAAGAACTTCAACTTTCTTCTTCTATAACACTTACATAAGGGTGAATTCTTGATGAGCCATATTCCTAAAAGAGTTAAGTTACTTAAATGGTTATTATATTTTATTATAGCTCCTATAATATTCGTAACAATCGCTTTTGGCTTTTATTACATATTCTATATACCCAGTTGTGTTGCAATTATTCTTCTATTTAAAACTCTTCTTAACGGGGATAAAAAAACTTGGTATATCATGTTATTTCTTTCAATATATTCA
>JAGGXT010000170.1 GCA_021162905.1 Candidatus Odinarchaeota archaeon
CACTTACAGTATTTAAATTATAATATATATTTCAGCTAAAAGTTCAAAAGTTCATTAAAAATGAATTAAATCGCAAAGCGCAAAAATAATAGTTTTGATACTTACTATTTTTTGGTTAATCTCCTAACTACAACCAAATTCGCTCCTTCATGCGGTGTTACTAAAATCTCTCTATCATCTGTTCGGATAACAAGAATCTTCGCGCGTGATAGATTTAATTCCTTCAAAATAGAATTAACCTTCCCAAGCATTGATGTAACAAGTGCTGAAATAACTTCTGCCTTAGCTGGTTCTATTGTTGAACTAAGTGGGAATCCTGCATCATCCGCTAATACAACATATTCCACGCCCTCATATTTTGTTAACCCAGATAATATTTTTCTTATGTCTTCCTCACGAATTGGCATATTTTTCTCTCCTCAACAACCTCTTATGCACAGACAAATATTATTATTTTGACGATATAACTTCTTTTTGGTAATATATATGTTTTTATTATCTAGGGCGTCAAAAATGTTATATTATAAGAACGGTGTTAATGTTATTATATATAGTTAGTTAGGTTCTCACGAATGAAAAGCGGTGAATAAAATGGCTGTACTAATTGAATACCACGGTGGTTGTGCTTTTCGATTAATTAAAGATGATTTCTCAATTGTTATAGACCCTGGAATAATAGGGGACTCTCCTTTAATTTCTTCAGAGACTCCTGCAAATGCTGTACTAGTATCTCATGTTCATGATAAAAACTTTGGAAACGCCGTAGATATTGTAAAAAAGCAAAAAGCGATGTTTTTTGGCAATATAGAAGTTATTGCAAGAGCTCAGCTGGAAGGAGCTCCAAGTTGGAGATTGCATGTTTTAGAAAACGGGGTTCCCTACGAGTTACCATACTTTAAAGTAACAAGCTTCCCTGTGAGGCATAAAAGAACAAATGAAGATGTTATTGAACATAGTAGTTTTCTTATTGAATTTGGAGAGTTAAGAATTGCTCATCTTGGTCATGGAATAAATGTTAGTCCTTATGAGGAGAAAGAATTGGACGTCTTAATGGTTACAATAAACTCTAAAGAAGCATTAGCTCCAGAAGATGCTTTAAATACATTAGGTGTCATTAAAGCTAAACTTCTAATACCAATGGACTATATAGAAAAAGAAATTGAATACTTTAGTAAAAATATTAAATACTTTATTCCCAAAGTGCAGCACATGGTTCTGAAACCGGGAGATAAAATATCTATTGAACGCCATATTACAGGAGAACTGCTAATTGAGTAATCAGTAGATTGCTTATTGCCTTTTTTCCTCTTCTTTTCACTTTGACAGTTTTATTCTTCTAAATCATAAATCTTTATTAGGAAAAATGAAATATATTGTGAATGTCAGTATACTTTTTTCTTAAAATTAATTGGGGTGATTTTTTTGGAAACGGATGTAAATAAAATTCTCGTAAGGTTTACTGAGAACGAAGAATGTATACTTTCTCAAGATAACGAAGTATCAGAGATCCGTGTAACTGGTACAATCAAAATTATCAATCCCAGTGGCAGAAGTAGAATATGGAACACAGTCCTTAAACTTGAAAATATAGAGGGAACATCTCTTACTGAGCGAGAACTTAGTGTCGGAGAGGTTGATATAAAAAGTGAATGGGTGAAGGAATACACAGTAACTGATGTTGACGAGCCAATTCTGAAAGTTCAAGAAATAGTAGACACATATCCGATTCCTAAAAGCGATATGGCCCATGCGGCATTGGCATATAATGTTGAAACAAAAGTTACTTTTACGATCAGATTGATTAATACTTCTGATTCACATATAAAAAATATAGAAGTCATAAAGAAAATTCCAGATGCCTTTGAAAATCCAGATATAGAAAAACCCGATAGCGGAATTGTTGAATATAATCCAGGAACGAGAAGCATTGTGTGGAAAGGATTTGAATTATATCCTAATGGCGAAGCCGAATTAAGATTCTCAGTTGATGTCCTCCCGAGCAGAGCTGAACCTTATGATGGAGGGCCGTTAACAGTTACTTATTCAATTAGCGGTATAACAAGATCGAAATTGGAGCCCACTCTGATCGCTGAAACTAGTGCATTTGTTGGAGGAGATGTTTCTGAGGATCCAAAACAACCAAATCAGTGGATTTGCAGATTAGAGTTTCTTAACGATAGTACATTCCCTCTAAGAATAAACCGTGCTGTTATCTATCAAGTTCACACAGATGAAACAAGGGAAGTTATAGTTGAAGACTATCCTAATGTCTTGGTTAATCCAGGACAAAGCTGGATTAAAGAAACTACTTTGGTATCTACTGAATTTCCAAATGTTGAGCGAGAAGCTGATTATACAGTAGAATTTGATGTAGAGCGTGTAATACTTGGCAGAATCGAAAAAACTCCAAAGGTTCTTCCTGTTGCCAGAGTTGATTCTACAATGGAATTCTCACCATCATCTGTACATGCTTACACAAAAACTCCAATAGAAGCAACTCTTGAAATAACCAATTCTGGTAGCGCTACTTTAAATGAAATTATTGTTACTATAGATGTACCGAAGGACTTTAAGACACCCACACCTGAAAATATCGAAGTTGTTAAGAAGAATATATCCCTTGAGAAAGAAGTTGAAATAACTCCCGTGGATGAGGATCCAACTAAACCACACACAGTTACAATAAAAATACCTAACCTAATATCATCTATTGAAGGTTTAAAACCAAATGAAAAGATAGTCGTTAAGTTCCCATTAATCGCTTGGATACCCAAACCAAATATAGAATATAATGTGACTTATCAAGTGAAAGCTAACGTTGAACCGCCTGTTAAGTATACAATGTTTGAAAGTGAACCGCTGAAAATAGAGATTAAATATGTACCACGTGGTCTGGCTGCATATAAAACTGTTCAGGCTGGAAAGAGTGCCGGTGAGTACGTAATACCTCTAAAAGTAGTTAATAGAGGCGAAGTACGTGCAGAGAACGTAATGCTTTCGGATTTCATCCCAGAAGGATTTGAACTTATTGACTGGGAGCCGAAAGACAGACAACCTGATGTAAGTGAAGTGGAGGGCGGGAAGATCATTACTTGGCTTTTCCGAGCAGTTGAGAAAGGAGAAGAAATTGAGATAAGATATACTATAAAAGGTACTGGAAAGTACATAAGGCGAGAACCAAAAATCACATCAACACCTAAATAATGTAAATCCCTTTTATCTTTTCTTTAATTTTATATAGTACAATATAATTAATTATTGTTAAAACAAGATAATTTTTGTTATGCGAAAAACTTTTATTGTATGTATCCAATTTGTTCTCAGAATTTTATTTCTGGGCGGGTGGTCTAGCCTGGTATGACGCCGCCCTGACGCGGCGGAGGTCCCCGGTTCAAGTCCGGGCCCGCCCACTTTTAAATTTCAATAGTCTCATCTAATTTTGGAACATATACATTTACATTCTTTAACCGTTCTTCGATTTTTTTTGCGAAAACTAGTTGTTTTTCTTTCTCACCATGAACTAAGATTATATTTTCTAAATTACTATTCTTTTCCTTTACATGTGAGATGAACCTAAATAAACCAACTACATCTGAATGAGCGCTAAACTCAAAATTTTTTATTTCAGCTCGTACTTCTACTTTCTTTCCATTTATTGTTATCTCCTTCTCACCATCTAATAGTTTACGTCCTATAGTTCCTGGAATTTGATATCCCGTTAAAATTATTGCATTTTTTGAATTCTGAGCTAAATGTTTAAAATAGTAAAGAGCTAAGCCTCCTTGTAGCATCCCAGATGGCACTACTATTATTATTGGCTCTTCTGCCTTTAAGGGCTTTGATCTATTTTTTATAATTGTAAAAAATTTTGATTCTAATGGTGAACGATACGTGTATCTTATTTGTTTTTGAATTTCTGGTTTTAACCATTCCCAAAATAATTTATATTTTCTGTTTATTTTAGTTACTAAACCGCCAAGGTAGATACTCATTCTTGGAATAGCTTTACTTCGCATATAAGCTTCCAAAACGAGCTGGACTTCTTGTGCTCTACCTACTGCAAATACCGCAACTAGTGCTTTTCCCCCTCTTTTGTATATATCATTTATGGTTCTTATGAACTCTTTTTCAATTTTTTCTCTTCCAATTCTTCTATCGGAAGGAGATGAATAAGTGGATTCTATTATTAATGTGTTTATTGGTGGCAGATCCAAATCTACCATTTGAAGAGTTCTTGTGTTACTCATGCAAAAGTCTCCTGTATAAAGTATACCTTTTTTATTTATCTTGAGGTAGACCATGGAACTTCCTAAGATATGACCTGCATTAAACATTATCATTTTTACTGGTGTGTTTGATGAGCTTAGATTGTATGGTACTCTATATCGAATATCAACATTAACTTTTCTTAGTTTTGTTACATCTCTACTATCAAATTCTATTTCTGTATTTCTTTCTTTTTCGATTTTTATCATATCCAAGAAGAGTATTTCACTTATATCTTGAGTGGGTGGTGTTGCTAAAATTTTTGTTTGATACTTTTTCGCCATTATTGGTACATAACCACTATGATCTAAATGTGCATGAGTTACGATTATGTAATTGGGGTGATACGATGGTTGAAGCGGATATCTATGTTCTTTTTCTCCACCAGGATTTATACCACAATCTAAGATAATGTTCATATTTTCATCTACATTAACTTCGATCGAAGATCTACCAACTTCCCTAACCCCTCCCAGAAAATGTAATTTAATCATTTTGATCACTTTGGGGCATAGGCTAAAAGTATTGCAATTACTATACTTAAGATCATCAACAACATAATTATTATCCCGTAATATTGCCTTTTCTTCAACGATATCACCAATTACCTTAATTTATTTAATTTATTTAATAAGATATTCGCCAAATTCCTCTAATTTTTTAATTCCTCTGACTTCTTCAGTAAACATTGGTATAAATATAAGGTCAAAATCTCCCTCGTATAACGTTTTTATTTTTTCAATTTCTCTTTGTTGAATTTTATATCTCTTTGAGCAAAATGGACATGATGTGTTCTCTGGCGTAATCATATTAACTACTATATTACTAACAGGAATATTATACATATAAAGCGCTGAAAGCAGTCTCTCTGTTTCTTCTATTGCCATCACTGCTGGTATCATTACTGGTATAAAAGATGTGAGCTTAGGATCTGATAATTTTACTCTAGCCTCTTCTGTAAGTTTTTGTAAATATTTTAAATATTCTAATGTTTTGTCTTCTTCTACCTCTCGACCAAAGAGTTTCTTTATCGAACCAAAGAGACCTTTAAACCAAAGTTGCATTTTTATAAGCTTTCCAAGCATGCTGTTCAGCACATCTGGAAGACTTAATAACCTTAAAGTATGTCCCGTTGGTGCTGTATCAAATATTATTAAATCGTAATCCTCCTGTTTTATTAATTCAAGAACCTTCGAGAAAGCTAATGCCTCATCCATCCCAGGTAGTGGTATATTATCCATTTCATATAGACCAATCATAGTAGTATCTATACCCATCTCCTCTTGTTGAGCAGCAATGAGTTTATTTCTAAACTCATCCAATGCCTTTTGTGGATTTATTTCTTGAGCGTATAGGTTTGGAATTTCTGGGATTACTTTTATTTCTCCTCCACTTAAATCTAATCCAAAACTATCACTAAGGCTATGAGCTGGATCAGTACTTATAATTAGTGTACTTTTGTTTAGTCTCTTTGCAGCATAAGTTGCAGCTGACGCTGCGCATGTTGTTTTTCCAACACCACCTTTTCCGCCAAAAAAAATAAACTTTATACTATCTGATTCTAAAAGTTCCTTTACTGTCAAATTTTAACCCTCATGATTCTATTTTATAAGCATAATGTCAATTTATTTTTTAAATGATTCGATATTAAATTAAATAGGTATGAAAAGATGCATAAAACTTAAAAAACTGAGTTATATATCATAAATTAAAATGGGCCCGTGGCCTAGTCTGGATAAGGCGCAGGCCTGCGGAAGCTTATGTAGAGAGCCTGAGATCGGGGGTTCGAATCCCCCCGGGCCCGTACTTAACGTCTTTTTCTTCTTTCCTTTTTCGGTACAAAAGCATATCTACTTTTTAGTTTAGAGGACACAAACATTCCTAGTAATGCTACCACAGTAGCTGAGAATATTTCAACGATTGAAAATACGTACTCAACTCTTAGTGTTCTTATATAATTTCTAGTCAATTCTGAAATTTGTTGGACGTTGTTTAAAATGAAAACTCCAAAATAAGGTACATAGTATAATATTATCACTAGTGAGAGAGCTGCTATAGGAATTTCTATTTTCTCATAAGGCTTAGATTCCCAAAGGTCACACAGTGCATCTATAATGCTAATGTATACCGCTGTAATAACTATTGCTATACTTAATCCTGTGATAACTAATGTTTCCATAGAGTCTATAAGCAGCACATATTGAGCATGATATATAATTGGAATTTGGATAATGATGCTAACGCCGAATGCAAATATTATCATAGAAATGTATGGAAATTTTCGCCAATTTATTGCCATTGGCATAGAATCCACCACTTAAGTTAATATTTGCTGTCTACATAATTTGTGTCGTATATAAAAGGTTTATCCGTTCATGAAATTATAATTATCCTTGGATTGAGAGAAGAAAAGCATATATATTTTAATAGAAAAACTGGCGCCTAAAAAATGGTTTATCAAAAAATATATAAAATGTATGTCGAAAGTTTCGTTTCAGAATAAAATGTTAGTGTGAGAAAAATGCCAAGAGAAATAACATATAAAGGATATACGGTGGAAGAATTACAAAAAATGCCTTTAGAGGAATTTATGAAAATAGTGCCATCGCGGCAGAGAAGATCCCTTAAGCGCGGATTTACTGAACCTCAACTTAAACTACTGGAGAAAATAAGGAAAGCAAAGAAACTATTAGCTCAAGGAAAACAAGTGAGGATAAGAACGCATGTACGTGACATGATTATAATTCCAGAGATGATAGGTCTAACAATAGAAGTTCATAATGGGAAGGTTTTCATACCAGTAACCATTACTGTCGAACATCTTGGACATTATCTGGGTGAGTTTGCTATAACTAACAAAAGGGTGGTACATGGAGCTCCAGGCGTTGGTGCTACTAGAAGCTCACAATATGTTCCACTTAAATGATAATATTTTTATAATGCTGTTTCGAGTTGTTTCGATGTTTACAAGTTCGTTTCCTAAGAGAATCAATTGTTGATAATGAGTATATTAATTAGTTCACGGAGATGTTAGGAATGCCAAAATTTGGATATTCAATAATTGGATTGGATCCCGCAAAAACAGCAAAGGCTAGTGGCAGGGATTTAAGAATATCATTTAAAGCTGCGCGAGAAATCTGTGCTACGATTAAGGGAATGAAGCTTCTTGACGCTAAAGATTATCTTGAAAAAGTCATTGCAATGAAGGAAATGGTGCCATTCAGAAGGTATTTTAAAAAACAAGCACATCATGCCGATAAACTTAGAAGATGGAAATGGTTTACTGGTCGATATCCTGTTAAAGCTGCTAAGCACATCTTGAAAGTATTAGAGAATGTAGAAGCTAATGCTGAGGATAAAGGATTAGACGTAAGTAGACTTAGAATAATCCATGCAGCAGCTCAGAAAGGAATGAAGATTAAGAAATATATACCAAGAGCTTTTGGAAGAGCCACATCATATTTTGAGCAGTTAACACACGTTGAAATTGCTGTTAAAGAGGAGTAAGAGGGATTTATATGAAAGCAAAACAACATTTTTTAAGTCGTGGTATTCTCAAAATGAGATTGGATGAATATCTTGAGAACGAACTGGCTAGGGCTGGATATGGTGGAGTTAATTTAGTAAAAACACCACTTGGAACACGTGTTATAATTAAAGCGGCTCGTCCTGGTCTAGTAATAGGTAGACATGGTAGAACCGTTCGAGAATTAACTGAAAAATTGCAAGAGCTTTTTCAAATTGAAAACCCCCAAATAGAGGTTGAAGAAATAACAACCCCTGAATTAAATGCGAGAGTTATGGCTGCACGTCTTGCATCTGCTTTGCAAAGAGGAATCCATTTTCGTAGGGCTGGCTATTCTGTTCTTAGAAGAATAATGGGTGCTGGTGCCAAGGGTGTAGAAATTATAATAAGTGGTAAACTAACTGGTCAGAGGGCTAAGTATCAAAAATTTAGAGCTGGCGTGGTTCTCAAAGCTGGTGAGCCTGCTATGAAATATGTTGATGAAGCAACAACTTCTGTTGTTCTAAAGCCAGGAGTCTTAGGTGTTACTGTGAGGATCATGAAACCAGATGCAGAATTACCAGATGCTATTGAAATAATAGAGGGTGTAGAATTTGAAGAAGGCGAGCTTCCTAAAGAAGAAAAACCCTCTGAGGAGACTAAAGAGCAGGAGAGTGAATAAATATGGGAATTTATAAAATACGTGAAATAAGAGCTTGGGATCCAAGAGAGCGTGAAAAGAAATTGGCAGATTTACGTGCTGAATTAATTAGGTTAAGAACAAACCCTACCATGCTTGAGAATACGTCTCAGATTAGAGAAATACGTAGAACTATAGCTAGAATACTAACTGTTATACGAGAGGAGCAACTAAAAAAATCAAAGTGAGTGGCTGAACATCATGAAAATAACTCCGCAAAATTTAATTAACCATGAATTAATAGGCCTCAAAGTTATAGTTCATGATCATACAAATCCCTTTTTTAAGAATATTAATGGAATAGTAGTATATGAAACTAAAAACATGTTACATATTAAAAATCCCGAAGGGAAAGTATATAAAATATCAAAGAAGGATGGTATATTTCGTTTCATAATATCTGATGATTGTATTGTTGAGGTGGATGGTAAAATTATTAATAAACGACCTGAAGATAGAATAAAAATTCATCTCAGAAGGAGATGGTAAGTGTGCGAAATATAGGAATTCCAGTAAAAAACCCACCGAAAGAGGAATGCGATGATCCACTATGTCCTTATCATGGTAATCTTCCAGTTCGTGGTAGAATATTAGAAGGAATAGTGGTTAGTGACAAAATGAAGAGGACTGTAGTTATTAAGAGAGAATATGCTTGGTATGTCAAAAAGTACAAAAGATATGAAATGAGAACATCCAAAATAGCTGCGCATAATCCTCCTTGTATCAATGCAAAGGTTGGCGATAAAGTTAAAATTGCTGAATGCAGACCTCTTAGTAAAACAGTATCATTTGTTGTTATTGAGAAATTATCAGAGAGTGAATAACTATGTCCAAAAGAACAGGCACTGGTGTGGTAATAAAGGAGGTTGTATCTCGAGGTTTACCAGTAGGTGCTATTCTAAAATGCGCTGATAACAGTGGCGCAAAAACGATGCAAATAATATCCGTTATCGGTTACAAGACTAGATTGAATAGATACCCAACGGCAGCTGTTGGTGACATGGTTGTAGTAACTGTTAAAACGGGAAAACCAGAAATGAGAAAGAAAGTATGGCGTGCTATAGTAGTAAGACAAAGAAAGCCATATCGCAGAAGAGATGGAACATGGATTCAGTTTGAAGATAATGCTGGTGTTATAGTCGATGAAAACGGAAATCCTAAGGGGTCTGAAATAAGGGGTCCGATTGCAAGAGAGGCTGCTGAGCGTTGGACGAACGTTGCTAAAATTGCAAAAATGATTGTTTGAGGTGAATGAGATGGTATCTACCCAACCAAGAAAACAAAGGAAGTTTTTATATGAAGCACCACATCATAAAAGGGCTAAAATGATGTGCGCTCCTTTATCTCCAGAACTTAGAGCTCAATATGGTTTTCGTAGTTTACCGGTTAGAGAGGGCGATACTGTTATTGTTACAAGTGGTATTTATAAGAATTATGAGGGTACTGTAGAGAAAGTAGATAGGAAAAAATATCGTGTGTACATATCTGGAGTGACTATGGAAAAGGTTGATGGAACAACAGTTCCAGTTCCTATTCATCATAGTAAGGTTATGATTGTTAAATTAAATCTTAAGGATAAATGGAGACAAAAAATTATTAAGAGAAAGCAAGCTGCAAGAGGTGTGGTTGAAGAATGACACGCAAGAGTGGTAGCTTAAAGCTAAAAAGAATAGCAGCGCCAAAGATATGGCCTATTCATCGGAAGGCCTATAAGTATGTTATTAGGCCCAGACCTGGTCCTCATCCTAAGGACTTTTCTTTACCATTATTAATTATTCTTCGTGATATATTAGGAGTTGCTAAAACTAAAAGGGAAGCAAAAAGAATTCTAGCCGAAGGAAAAGTGAAGGTAGATGGTAAAATCCGTAAAGAGTTGGGTTACCCAGTCGGTATGATGGACGTCCTTGAGCTAGTTCCTTCTGGGGAGGTATATAGAATTCTTCCAAGTACGAAAGGGCGTTTAATTTTACATCCAATTTCTAAAGACGAATCCAATTTTAAACTATGTTCAATTTATAATAAAACAACGGTAAGAGGAGGACATATACAGTTAAACTTACATGATGGTCGAAATGTTCTAATAAGAGTGAAGAATCCCGAAAATCCAGAAGAAGATGTCTACAAGACTTTTGATGTTATTAAACTTGCAATACCTGAACAAAAAATATTAGATCACATACCCTTTAAAGAAGGGGTGTTGGCATTAATAACATATGGTAAAAATATGGGCAAAATAGGAAAAATTACAAAAATTGTGAAAACTCAAAGCCCTCACGCTAATGTTGCTGAACTTGTAACATTAGATGGTGAAAAAATAGAAACTACGACCAAATATGTATTTCCAATAGGGTATGATAAACCTATAATCTCCCTGCCGGAGATGAGCTAAAATGTCTGACTATGTCAAGGATTGGGAAGAACATCCTATGAGAAAACCATTTGTCGCGAAGGTTACAGTTAATATGGGTGTAGGACAGTCAGGTGAGCGTTTAGAGAAAGCAGTTAAGGTATTGGAGAGAATAACTGGGCAGAAACCAGTAAAAACACGGGCTAAAAAAACCGTAAGAGAATGGGGCATTCGTAAAAAGGAACCAATCGCATGTAAGGTTACACTTAGAGGAGAAAAGGCTGTTGAATTTCTTAAAAAAGCATTATATGTAGTTGATAACAAACTCCCAGCTAGTTGTTTTGATGAATATGGTAACTTTTCATTTGGAATAAAAGAACATATAGATTTACCAGGAGTGAAATATGATCCAGAACTAGGAATTTTTGGTATGGATGTTTGTGTCACGTTAGAACGACCTGGATTTAGAGTAAAAAGAAGAAAGATTAAAAGGTCTAAAATTGGTCGCAAACATTTGCTTACAAAGGAAGAAGCAATTGAATTCATTAAGCATGAGTTTGGTGTTACAATAGTTTGAGGTGTTAATAATGTCTGATAAAAAACAAGTGAGAAGGATTGGTAAGGGATCCAGACGATGTAGAAGATGTGGAACGACAGTGGGGCTTATTAGAAGTCATGGTTTATACCTTTGTAGACGTTGTTTCAGAGAAGTTGCCGAACAACTAGGATTTAGAAAATATGAGTAGGTGATACTATGTCACGAATGGATATATTAGCTGATGCTCTTTCAGCTATTATGAATGCATCTGTATTAGGAAAATCTGAAGTTGTAGTTCCTAGAAGTAAACTAGTAGGTGCAGTTTTGTATGAAATGCAGAAAGCAGGATATATTGGTATGTTTGAAATAATAGACGATGGTCGCGGTGGAAAAATAAAGGTTCAATTACTTGGTAGGATAAACAAATGCGGGGCTATAAAGCCTAGGTTCTCGTTTAAGAAGAATGAGCTAGACAAGTGGGTAAGACATTTTTTGCCAGCAAGAGGTATGGGTATCGTTATTGTTTCAACGTCACAAGGCATAATGTCTCATGAGGAAGCTATGAAAAGAGGGTTAGGTGGTGTATTACTGGCTTATGTTTACTGAGAATCATATGACTAAGTAATTAAATTGGAGGTATAGTTATGGGAAAAACCCCAATTGCTCGTGAGGAAATAGAAATTCCAGAGAATGTAGAGGTAACATTAAATGGTAAAGTTGTTACAATAAGAGGACCGAAGGGTGAAATTACCAAAGATTTTTCACATACTATTGTTAATATTAAAAGCTCTGATAATAAAATAATTGTTGAATATATCTTCCCAAGGAAGCGAGAAAAAGCCCAAGTAGGAACAGTAGCAGCTCATATTAGAAACATGATTAAGGGGGTAACTGAGGGGTTCGTATATAAGATGAAAATTGTTTATTCTCACTTTCCATTCACCGTTCGAGTTGAGGGGAAAAATATAATTATTGAGAATTTCCTAGGAGAACGAGCTCCTCGAGTAGCGAAAATATTTGGAAATGCTAGAGTGTCTGTTAAGGGCGATGATGTAATAATTGAAGGTATCGACATAGAGGAAGTAGGACAAACAGCTGCAAATATACGAAGAGCAACACGTATTAAAGATAAAGATCCTCGTGTGTTTATGGATGGAATTTATCTTTACGAGAAAGGAGGTAAACGAATTGTCTGAAAAAGCAAAGATCAATAGATTACTGAAACTTCGAAAACTAATGAATAAAAAAAGACCAAAATTTATACGACAAGAAAGCTGGAGATATAAAAGAGTCCATCCTGAATGGAGAAGACCGCGTGGAATAGATAGCAAAATGGCTGAGAAAAGAAAAGGTTGGCCTAAGATGCCACAAATCGGATATGGTTCTCCTAAGTTAGTCAGACATTATCATCCTTCTGGTCGTCCTGAGGTTCTTATTCATAATGTTAAAGAGTTAGAATCATTAGATCCTGAAAAAGTAGTTCTTCGTATTGCGCATACAGTTGGTGAAAGAAAAAGATTAGATATTATTGAGCGAGCAAGTGAGCTCGGATTTAAGATAGTTAATGCTGCGCCAATAGAGGAAACTGCTGGTACGACCATTAGCGAAGAGGTCGAAGAAGGTGAAGAAATTAGCGAAGAAGAAACTAAGGAGGGATCAGAATGAGTGTTAGGATACAGCGTAGAATGGTTGCAAGAATGCTAGGTGTCGGTGTGGAACGTGTTTGGATAGATCCAGAACGGGTAGATGAAGTTAGCTTAGCTATCAGGAAGGAGGATCTCAGAAAACTGATTCATGATGGTGCAATCAAAATAAAGCCAATCAAGGGTACCAGCAGAAGCAGAGCACGGATTCTTCATATGAAAAAGAAAAAAGGTTTACGTAGAGGTCATGGTAGTAGAAAGGGTAAAAAAACTGCACGACTTTCTTCAAAACGCATTTGGGTGAATAAGATACGTGCATTAAGAAAATACATAAGGAAGTTAAAGGAAAAGGGTTATATTGATGTAAGGACGTATAGAACTCTTTATATAAAAGCTAGCAGTGGCGTCTTTCATAGTGTGAGGCACATAAGAATGTACCTTCTAGAGCAAGGTATATTAAAGGAGCGGGAGCAAAGTGGCTAGGGGTCCAAGATATAAAGTCCCTTTTAGAAGAAGAAGAGAAGGTAAAACAAATTACTATAAACGTCGTAGGCTCCTTCTCTCAGGAAAGCCTAGATTAATTATTAGAAAAACTCTTAAGCGTATTATTGCTCAAATAGCGATTGCTAAGTTAGAAGGTGATTATATTCTAGTGAGCGCAGACTCTTACGAATTGAAAAAATATGGTTGGTTAGGAAGTACTTCAAATACGCCTGCTGCATATTTGGTAGGTTTACTTATAGCTAAAAAGGCGCTTAACAAAGGGATTACTGAAGTTGTGCCTGATATAGGACTAAATACACCATCTCCTGGTGCTAGAGTATTTGCAGCATTAAAAGGTGCTAAAGATGGTGGTCTTAAATTTAACTTAGGAGAAAAAGTAATCCCTGACGAATCTAGAATCAAAGGCGAACATATTGCCAGATATGCTGAAATATTGGAGAAGGAGAATCCACAAAGATTTAAATTGCAATTTTCTGAGTATTTAAAACGTAATTTTCATCCTAAAGATTTGCCTAAGCATTTTGATCAAATAAGGCAAAAAATACTCGAAGAATCTGGAGGTTAGTCTTATGTCGAAATCTCTTGATGAGTGGGTTCCGAGAACAAAACTGGGTAGATTAGTCAGAGAGGGACATATAACCAGTATTGATGAGATATTTCAACAAGCTTTGCCAATAAGAGAGGCTGAAATAATTGATATTCTATTGCCAAATCTCAGAGAGGAAGTAGTAGATATAAACCTTGTTCAGAAACAGACTGATGCTGGTGAGCTCTCAAAATTTAAGGTAACTGTTGTTGTTGGTAATGAAAATGGATACATTGGTATCGGAGAAGGGAAAGCAAGAGAAATTGGACCAGCAATAAGAATAGCTATACGAGATGCAAAAATGAATATAGTACCAGTTAGATTGGGATGTGGCAGCTGGGAATGTGGTTGCGGTACACCACATTCTGTGCCGTTTAGAGTTGAAGGTAAAGCTGGAAGTGTTAGAGTCGTGTTATTTCCAGCACCACGAGGTACTGGTCTCGTAGCTGCTGACACAATAAAAGTAGTTCTAAGACTTGCTGGTGTAAAAGATATAAGATCTTTTTCCAAGGGTCACACGAAGACTACCGTGAATTTCGTTAAGGCTACATATAATGCATTAAAAAATACATATAAAATTGTAGCTCCTTATGATTGGACACGATGAGGGATTTAAAATGAGTTCATCAGATAATAATAAAAGGTTACTTGCAGTTATACGTATTAGGGGAATCCCAAGCATAAATCCTGATGCTAGCCATACACTTGCACTATTGAGACTGCATAAAAGAAATCACTTAGTATTAGTTCATAACACAAAAGATATTATAGGGATGCTTAGGAAAGCAAAAGATTACATAACGTGGGGTGAGATATCTCTCGAAACTCTAGAGAAGCTTTTAAGGAAACGAGGACGTATTATAGGTAATAAAAAATTAACCGACGAGTTTGTAAAAAGTAATACTAAATTTTCAAGTATTTCTGAGTTAGCTAAGGCTCTTTATAACTGTGAGATAAAGTTAACTGATATTCCTCAGATAAAACCCGTATTTAGATTAAATTCACCATCGGGTGGTTTTAAGAAATCAATTAAAAGGCCTTATGGTGATGGTGGAGAATTAGGATATCGTGGTGAGGATATAAATAAACTTATAGAAAGAATGATGTGATTGGTGATAACCTATGGTAGTTCGTCGAAGAAAAAAGGTTAGAAAGATGAGAGGAAGCCGAACGCACGGCTATGGTAGAGTAGGTCAACATAGAAAAAGTGGTCAGAGAGGAGGAAGGGGCAAGGCTGGAAGACATAAACATCTTTGGAGTTATGTTGTTAAATATGAGCCAGATTATTTTGGCAAACATGGTTTTCATAGACCATTTGCTGTACAAAGAATACCCCTCACAATCAATATAGGTGAACTTGATGAAATGGTAGACCTGTTGTTGGATAAAGGATATGCAGAGAAAGTAGGTGATGTAATAAAAATGGATTTAACAAAACTTCATGTTGATAAACTACTTGGTAACGGAAAGGTTAGGCATAAGTTTCATATAATTGTTAATAATGCCACGGAAAAGGCAATTCAGAAAATAAAAGCTGCCGGCGGAAATATTGAAATATTAGAAAAAGAAAATTCTGAGGAGCAAGATCTTAATGAATAATTACTATATAATAATAAGTAGTATAG
>JAGGXT010000211.1 GCA_021162905.1 Candidatus Odinarchaeota archaeon
GTATAGAATCAAATAACAAAATAATAAAAATAATAAAAATATTGTTAAACTATTATGTCATCTCTTTTTTAATTTCTGCAAAAACTTCATCTAGTATATCTAATCCCTTGTCTGCTAATTCTTTTGTGATTACTAATGGAGGACATATCTTCAAGAAGTTGCCTTTGTGCCCTGTCGTAAATATTAGTAAGCCCTTCTTGAATGCTTTTTCTACAGCCTTTAATGGGATCTTTTTGTCTGGCTTACCATCTTTGGTAACGAACTCAATACCGATTAGTAGACCCTTTCCTTGAATATATCCAAGGAAGTCATACTTTGGCTTAATCTCCTCATTTAGTCTTTTCATTATGTGCTCTCCTACTTCTGCTGCATGCTCTGGTAGTTTCTCTTCGATATATACCTCCAAGCTGGCTTTTGCTGCAGCCATAGCAATTGGGTTACCACCAAAAGTACTTGTATAAAGTCCTCCATATTCGTTTACCATAGCATCTTCATATTCTTTTCTAATTATAGTAGCACTAGCAGGTAGACCGCTTGCTAATCCTTTACCACCAGTAATAATATCTGGCTCTACATCAAAATGTTCGATTGCGAAGAATTTTCCAGTTCTTCCAAATCCTGCTTGTACCTCATCGTCTATGAAAAGAACATTATTCTCTGTTGTCCATTCTCTTAATGCTTTCATCCATTCTTTTGGTGGGTATGTACATCCTCCACCAAGCACTGGTTCAATAATAACAGCAGCTATGTCATCTGTGGATTGGTATTCTTTGACGTAGTCCAAGAAATCAAAACATGCAAGTCCACAATCTGGATATTTATGTTTAAGGAAGCAATGGTTGCAATCTGGGTAGGGCACACTTAACATATTTCCTACTACTTTTAGTCCCTTTCTTATTTTTACATTCCATGTTGTTATACTTGCGGAACCTCTTGTCTTTCCATGGTAAGATTCCCAGAACGAAATAATTTCGTGTTTCCCTGTATATTGTTCTGCTATTCTAAGAGCATTCTCGTTAGCTTCAGTTCCACAATTTGAAAAGATAACTCTAACTTCTGAGGATTTTATAGGAGCTAACTTTGCAAGAAGCTCTGCAACATCAGCTCTCACTTGAGTAGGATATTCATAGGCGTGTAAGAACTTTTCAGACTGTTCCTTAATAGCTTGAGCTACTTTAGGATGTGTATGTCCCGTATTATTGGTGGTAACTGCTGCAGTGAAATCTATATATACATTCCCATCTACATCTTGTACGACAGCACCATATGCTTTGTCAAAAACTACTTGTAGAATCTTTGAGATTCCCATCTGGAGCCTGCTGACATATTTATAGTTTTTCTCGATAATAACTTTTGCTTTAGGTCCAGGTGGTTCAACTACTATTTTTGGTATTTCATCAAAAAGTTCATCATATTTGAAGGTTGTTATCACCATGTTATCACCGATTTAAAAAAATAATATTAACTTATTAAATTTTTTATAAAATATTTTAATTTTTTTTCATGAAAATATATATTATTCTAACTGATAGAGAAATCAGAATAAAATACAACAAAAATGATTGTGCACTGAAAAACTTTTATGAAAATATTATGAAAATGTATATTTTGGATTTTTATAATTAATAATAAGAATAGGTGTTCACTATGATAAGTAAAGTTATTGAAAAGGAAAAAGAATTTTCAGTAGTAGGTAAATCCCTACCAAGGAAAGATGCCATCGATAAAGTTACTGGGACAGCAAGATACGCAGCTGATTATTATTTCCCCGGAATGTTATATGCAAAAACTCTCAGAACAAAATATCCTCGTGCTAAGATAAAAAAGATAGATGTGTCGAAAGCTCTTGAGTATCCAGGTGTTGTTACAGTTATAACAGCAAAAGATGTTCCATTCTTAAAGAATTTTGGATTTTTCTATAGAGATATTCCTCCTCTAGTAAAAGAGGGTGACATTACGAATTGCATCGCTGACGGACTAGCTGTGGTTGCAGCAATTTCCTCAGAAATTGCTGAAAAAGCTCTGGAGTTGATAGAAGTAGAATATGAGCCACTACCAGGGATATATGACCCTCTTGAAGCATTAAAAGATGAGGCGAAGGAAATCTTAGGAGAAAATAGAATATACGATCACCTACATACAGAGAAGGGTGATGTTGAAAAAGGATTTGCTGAAGCAGATCTCATAATAGAAAGAGAGTATCGTACTCAACGGATAGAACATTCATATCTTGAACCAGAGGCTGTTGTAGTAGTTCCAGAAGGAGATCGATTGATAATATATGCATCAGCGCAATACCCCAATCTTGTTAGAGGAGATATCGCCACGGCTCTTAATATGCCACAAAATAAAATTCACTTAATTCAAGCAACTCTTGGTGGTGGGTTTGGAGGTAAACATGAAGCTGTAGTTTTAGCGGGGGTTCGTGCAGCCTTAGTTGCCTTGAAAACAGGTAGACCAGTAAAAATGGAATACTCTCGAGAGGAGTCCATGATTGAGTCTTCAAAGAGGCATCCATACATATTAAAGTATAAAATTGGAGTTAAAAAGGATGGAACGATAGTGGCACTTGATGTGAAAAACATAGCTGATGGTGGAGCATATTGTGCATCATCGCCATGGGTACTATTTAGATCTCATGTACATGCCACAGGCGCTTATGAGATTCCCAATGTTAGAATTGACAGTGTTGTTGTTAAAACGAATAACCCCAATTCCAGTGCAATGCGAGGATTTGGTAATCCTCAGGTATTTTTCGCAATCGAATCTTTAATAGATGAGGTTGCTGAAAAACTCGGAATGAGCCCAATTGAAATTAGAATGAAAAATGCACTTAAACAAGGATCTGTTATAGCAACAGGGCAAGTTTTAAACAATCATACAGTAAGCATTAGGGATGTCCTAAAAAAAGTAGTAGAGATGTCTGATTTTGAAAGAAAATGGAAAGAATATAAAAATCAAAAGAATCAAAGATTTAAGAGAGGAATTGGAGTTGCTATAACCTTTAGAGGAGTTAGTTTTGGAGGGGAGGGTTTCGATTTTGCTGGAGTGTACGTGACAGTGTTTCCAGATGGAACTATCTCTATGTACGGTGGAGTATCTGAAAATGGACAAGGCCTTAGGACAGCATTGTCACAAATCGCTGCCGAGGAATTTGGCGTACCCTATGATTATGTAATCTATAGCAATGATGATACCTTTGTAACACCATATAGTTTAACAACATCGGCATCGCGTGGTACATTTATTGGAGGATGGGCTGTTAAAAATGCAGTTTCGCAAATAAAGGAAAGAATGAAAAAAGTGGCTTCTGAGATACTTAAAGTTCCTGAAGAAAAGATAATATTCAGAGATGGCTACGTATTCTCTAAAGATGATCCAGAAAATAAAATAACTTTCAAAGAGCTTGTTCAAGCTTGTTATGCAAGACAGATAAACATGAGTGCCGTTGGATGGCACTATGTAACCGGTATAGACTGGGACCCACATACTGGAAAGGGAAATGCATATATCACTTATGCCTATAGTGCGAATGTTGCAGAAGTGGAGGTGGACACTCAAACTGGAAATGTAAAGGTATTGAAAATATACGCAGTTCATGATTCTGGAACAATAGTAAATCCAGTAGCTGCAAAGAGCCAAGTTTATGGTGGTATCTCATGGTCCTTAGGGTATGCTTTGCTTGAGGACTTTAAAGTGGAAAATGGTTATCCAAAGGCAATTAACTTTGATAAGTATCGAATTGCAAGGGCTATGGATATGCCTGAAGTAGAAATAGAATTCATTGAGAATCCAGATCCGAACGGACCTTTTGGAGCAAAAAGTATAGGAGAACCAGCATTAGAGCCAGGTGCTTCTGCCATAGCAAACGCGATTTCACACGCAATAGGTGTCAGGTTTTATAGACTACCTATAACTCGAGATAAAGTGTTAGAAGCTCTAAAAAAGAAGAAGGAACAAGGTGATAATTGATGATAGTATTTAAATTGAATGGTAAAGTGGTGGAGCTAGATTTAGATCCAGAGATGAACCTTCTGAAGGTATTACGCAATGAGCTAGGAATTACAAGCGTTAAAAGAGGTTGTGATATTGGAGTCTGTGGCGTATGTACGATTTTAGTCAATGGAAAGCCGATGAAATCTTGTTTGATGAAACTTAAAGATGTTGAAGGAAAAGAAGTAACAACCGTCGAGGGTATTGGCACTCCTTATAATTTACATCCTATACAGAAAGCATTTATCGATCATGGTGCAATTCAATGTGGCTTTTGCACACCTGCAATGATATTAGTCGCTTATGCTCTACTAAAACAAAACCCCAATCCAACACGTGAAGAAATAAAAAAAGCAATAAATTCGGTACTCTGTCGCTGTACGGGATATATTCCTATAATTAATGCAATTGAAGCTGTAGCAAAGGGTAAGTATGGCCCAATTTAGCATTACGCTATTTATCTTCCTTTTTTATTATTTCTACTATCCCTCTTGACCCGTCTATTTTTACAAGGTCTCCTGTTTCAATCACTTCAACGGGATTCCTGTCAAGCTGAGCTACCATAGGAACGTTGGCCAATATTGCTCCAAAAGTTAAAGATGTTTCTAATTCTTGGGAAATTAGTCCCTTAGGTCCAACGCCATTTTTTATAAGGGTATATAGTATTGTAGAAAGTCCTACTGTTCCAACTCCTGAGGGCAAAACTAAAATTTTGTCTTTCACACTCTTACCATAAAGTTCGTGTCCCTCTAATATGATTTCACCAGTTTCTTTATTTATATCATGGAGAAAATTTAATCTCTGCTTTGTAACTATTGCTTCTCCTTCTACAATTCCCTCAATAACTGGTTTTCCCCTCAATATAATTTTCCTCATTCTCTTACACTCCATCTACCTGTTATAGCAGCATCTATACACTCTTTAATGTCACCAATATACGCTTTTCCCTCTCTTAAGTAATATACCTGCTTCATGCAATTAAAAACGAAGGTTCCTGATGGATGACCCAGTGCATGTCTCATCGCAACGTAGCAAGTGTCGCTTATTAGGTAACCCCCTGCGTCTTTTATTATTTGCTCTATACCCTCTTCCGTAGCAATTTTCTTTAAAGCTTTAAGTGTGCCAATTATCAATTTAACGCCACTTGCCACTTTCTTTCCCTTGAGAAGATTTGCAATCTTTTTAAGATTATCCATATTAAGATGAGGGCAACCTATATAAACATAATCTACCTTTTCATCACCGACTCTAAATTGCTTATGAGCTTTTCTCAGATCCTCATCAGTAAAGTCAATTTTATCCTCTGGTTTATCTCCTTGGAAAGCTTCTTCTTCCGTTTTTGCTTCTGGTGTAACACCAATTATATGAAACATTGTTACACCGCTCCTAGTAGATAGTGCTGCAGATAAAACTGTTAAATCTAATACGCTAGCTCTCTCTACACCTTTAAATACAGGAGTTCTTAGTCCAAGGTACTGTGCAACTTCATAACCCATTATACTGAAATCGTAAGAACCTTTTAGTTTAGTCTTAACATTTACTAAAACCTTTCCTTTCCTATTTTCTTTTAGGTGAAATCCAAATTCTGGGGTTCTACCTGCTATAGCTGCTAAAAGAGCTGACTGACAACATTCCCTGTTTGTACGAATTCCTATTGCTGAGTTACCATATATTATTGCTGATGATTCGCACCACGCTACATGATCTCCAAAATCGAGGTTTACCCATGGTATAAAATATGGAGTGCATGTTAGTTCCATCTTTATACCCATTGCTTTAAGTTTCTCTAATAATTTCATTTGATTATCGTACCACTCCTTTGAAATTCCAAGCTCTTGCCATTGATCAATGTCTATATTTGTTATCATGGACGACGATGGCACTCTGACTTTGGCTCCCATCTTGACCAAATCTTCAAGCCAGTCAGCTAATAGGTATTCGATAGTCCATGTAGTGCAACTAATATGTGCATGTTTGATTTCAACCATCTTTTCAGCATCAAATATTTCACCATATTTAACTAGCATATTCATAGCATATTGTACAGCTAGGCCATATTCTCCATCTAACATTTTTTCCTCTTCTTTAGTTAAGTACATTGCGAACACCTTGTACGTAAGTATAACTATTAATAATGTTACAATTTATGATTGTTTTCCAATTTGATTAATTTAACGATAGAAATATATAACGGTGTGATATTATGATTATTAGATGGTGCGCTACTATGGCTAGAGTCAGAATATCATTTTTCGGAAATCTAAGAAAAATTGTTGGTGAGCAAGTGGCACAAGTAGATGCAGAAAATCTCTATGAGGCTTTAGTTAAGTTGTCATTAAAATATGGCGATAAAATTAAAAATATCTTAATATTCGAAGATGGATGGTTTAGGGCATATCATATAATAAGTGTTAATGGCGTTAATGTTACTGATAAAAACGCCCATGAGATAACTCTCTCTGATGGAGATATAGTCTATATTTTGCCACCAGTAGGAGGCGGATGAACGCTTCTCGCTTATCATCTCATTCTAAAAATTTAAGTTATTGAAGTTAGCATAAAATAATTCATGTAGGTACTTTTTGTTAGGTGATAATATTGACTAATAATATAAAAGGTATAATTCCTGCCGTTCTAACACCATTTGATAAGCATGAAAATATTGATATTAATGCATTCAAAGAATTACTTAATTATTTGATGGATAAAGGTGTGCATGGACTTTTCATTTTAGGATCACAAGGAGAATTTTATGCGTTAACATTAGATGAATGTAAAAAACTTATGGACGCAGCTGTTAGTGTAAAGAGAGAAAATATTCCGATCTATGCAGGCATCGGAAGAATTACAACTACAGAAACTATAGAGCTTGCAAAATATGCTTTAGATGTTGGTATTGATTATGGTGTGGTAGTTACGCCATTCTATGTAAGACTTACACAAAAGGAATTAGAAGAACACTATAAAAAAATTGCTGAGAGCGTTGAGCTAAAGATACTCCTATATAATAATCCCTCTAACACAAACATAAACTTGGAACCAGACACTGTGTATCGCTTAAGAGACATTTCAAATATCGTTGGAATAAAAGAAAGTACGCCTTACTTCAGTCAACTTGTAGAGCTAATTCAGAAATGCAGATCTGCTAAGTTTCATATACTTGTAGGACTTGAGTGCCATATCTTGGGTGGTTTGCTTTTAGGTGCGGATGGTGCAGTAGTAGCTAGTGCAAATGCTATACCAGATATTCTTGTTTCTCTCTATGAAAACTTTACAGAGGGGAATCTAGGTGAAGCTATAAAGTTGCAACAGAAAGTTAATGAATTCTTCAATTTATTCAAGTATGGAACTTTCCCTGGAATACTCAAGGACATAATGGAAATTATGGGCTTCCAATATGGAAAAGCTCGTTCACCAGTTAAATCAATTACTAGGAAGGCAAGAGAAGAAATTCGCTTTAGATTAAAAATTTTAGGGCTTCTATGAGTTCACTTTTCACATTCTAAATAGTAATTTTTAAGTGAGTCTTATATTTTTCCAGTAAAGCTTAAGTGAGTATTATGATTTTGCAGAATGAAAGGGTTATTGATACTCTTTTAAGGCAAGGCTTTGTTTTCATAGTTGTGAACAAGAATTTCTTAAAAAAGAAAAGATTTAGGCTGTATGGAAAGGTTATTGTGCATGCAAAAACCTTAAAACCAGCATTATTTTTGGATCATAATTATAATGAAAGAAACTTTATTATTGCAGTACTCAGGCGTGAAAGAATAAAAATATATTTTGCTCATCCCATGATCGAGTACGATACCCTAGAAGAGGAGAGGAACATTTCCCTTATTAAGAAGCACTTTAAAAATGCAACTATTGTTAATCCGAAAAAATACAGATTTAAGGACATGGACAGTTATTTAAGAATTGTAAGTAAATGCGATGTGATTGTTTTCAAAAAATTTAAGGAATTTATTACTGCTGGTGTTGGCAAGGAAATTAATTTTGCATTTAAAAGAAATATCCCTGTTTATGAAATATTAGGAGAAGAGATTGTCAGAGTGAAGGAGTTACAAAATGAAATTTTAAATCGCGATGAAACTAATTATCTTTATAAGATCGCTTCTAAATTATAATGAGTATCACATTGAAATAATGCTGTTGCTTTTCCTTATAAAAGCGTTGGCAATATCAGTGTTTTTTGGTGTTAGGGAGCAAAAAATAAAGTTTAATATAAAATTCCCCCTAACACAGATTTTAATTAAATAATGTGCACAAACGTTCAAATTGGGTGAATAGAATTATTTTAGGTATATCTTCACATGATAACAATAATTA
>JAGGXT010000156.1 GCA_021162905.1 Candidatus Odinarchaeota archaeon
GGATAATTTGTCATCATCCTCGCCTCCTTCATTGTGATTTTTTATTAAAACTTGAGCTAATGTTCTCCCAAATAATGTTAAGTTTATTATTAACGCTCTACCAGTATATTGTTGAATATAAATAAGCCCCTTATTCCTCAACTTATAGAGTTTTCTCCTCAGCTTTAACTTATCACTTCTTTTAACTCTTTCTCTACCCTTAGCAATACCTAATTTGAGAGCTAAATCCCTAAGGGAGATAAACTGATTATTTGGATGATGATACAGAAGCATTAAAATCTTTTTGGCTATTTCATCTTCCAATACTTCCTCAATATTAGAAAAAGGTGGTACAATCTCAATAATCTCTCTTCCTTCATCATTAATTGCCCATTCAGGGTATCTTTGTTCAATAGATAATTTCTCTGGAGGTTCACCTTTTGTAACATAATATATCTTCACATTTTTAAAAAGCGAGGCAACGGAAGTAGCTGCAACGGTCCATATCCTTGTTGATGATGTAATATCGACGAAGATTTCGCTAACGTCTTTATCAGAATGCAAGTGATTAACCAGATTGTATAGTATTTCAAAACAAGCTGTATAATCAGTAAAGTCCTTTACCTCAACAGGTTTTGTAACGCTTTTTAGAGGTCCTAACATATTTAGGATTTTCCTTAAGTTTTCATGTGTTTTTCTTGCCCACTCATCCTCTCCGCTTTGCACTAGTAAATAAATCTTGGAAATCCCCAATGTTATCTTATCTAATATCCCCTTCAAAACCCTTTGAACATAAATCCCCACAGGAACTACTAACGCGATTGGCAAGAAAGGGCCTCCTTATTCAGTATTATTATCTCATTATACGCTACATAAATACTTTACTTTAATCTTTAACAAAACTTTAATCTTTCAATAAACTCATTATTTTAGTAAAGTTAATCTTATTTTTTCAAATTTATCATTTTCTCCTATGTGTTATTAGCCTTAATTCCATATAGTTAATTTACAAAATTTATAATTTTTAGACCAAGAAAAATTAAAATTACTATTTTTATTACCTAATAATTAGAGGAATCGGCGGATCTCGTGTACGCTGGTGAGTGGTGCGAACCGCACCTTGATGATCCAGCGGCTGACCGTCCGCCAACACGATGACCGCCTGCTGGCCTGGCGATGTCGATTAATGAGACATCGTCCAGGAGCAGGCGGACATATCCATCTTTATAACAGTCACGCTAGTATAAATCAATAAGCTGTTGGAAAAATAACAAAGCCGCCTAAGATAAATTTAAAAGATATGATTTGTGTCTTTTGTTACTAAAAAATGTGCGAAAAATTTAATTCATACTAAATCCATAAATAAAAATGTCAAGAATAAAAACATAATTGTAGTTTGGGGTTTCGAAACTATGGAGGACGATACTACTTTTATAAAGAAAATTGTTAAATCACGTGGAAATCATATTACAGAATTTTTAGAGAGGGAAGATAAATACATCGATTTCTCTCAAGCTGCAAGAAGAATAAGAAAGGCACTAAAAAAATCAGGAAAATAAGAAAATCATTCACTTTCTTTTTGTTTTTGCAAAAGCAAAATTAAAAAGACTATTATTAATCTATTTTCTAAGGTGGGTGCTTAAGTGTGATTGTCGATGATCCACTAAATTATCTTATGAACTATTGTAAAAATGCTGTAGTCGATTCTTTAAGGAAAATATTTGGCTCTGAGTTTAAGTTAGAGGTCATAATAAGACAGCCAAAGGATCTAAAGCATGGTGATCTCTGTACGCCATCTTCTTTTGCTATTGCAAAAAGAGTCGGTATGAAACCAGAAGATGTTGCAAATACTATTAAAGAGAACATAGATATGAAAAAAAATCCTCTGATAAAGGAGATACGCGTGATAGGTGGCTTTGTCAATTTTGTCTTAGATTCTGAAAAGGTGAGCGAGCTGGTTATTACAAGTATTTCAAATAAGGATCATACTTATGGATCAATGAATCAGCTAAAAGGAAAAAAGATAATGGTTGAGCACACAAGTGCTAACCCCATACATCCTCTGCATATAGGATCTGGTCGTAATTCTGTGTTTGGAGATACGTTAGCTAGGATTTTTAAATTTCTTGGCGCGGACGTAGTAAGACATTTCTATATTAATGATGTTGGGTTGCAAGTAGCGATTACAAGTTTTGGATATATGCATACAGAAGGTTATAAGAATGATATAAAACCAGATCATTGGATTGGTGGGCTTTACGCAATAACAAATACAATTTTAGAGCTAAAGAAAATAAAAGAAAGGATAAATCGCTTGAGGGATCAGATTATTAAGAATTGTACAAACTTTAGGAAATCTTTCTTGAAAACTCTTATACTAATTAAAAAGGAGTTAGAAGATGAGAATATACAAGAGTTAGAACGGCAGATAAAACCCATTTACGTTACAATTTCAATTATTAGTGAAATGACAAAATCTATACATTCTTGGATCTATTATATAGATCAATTAAAAAATGCTATTAATGAAGTCCAGACGAATATTTTTCAGAGTAAACTCTTTAAAGAGCTTAGGAAAAAATACGACTTTCTTAATGATTTCTTAGACGTATTTAATGCATTTGTTAATGGTGGGGGTGATTTTGAGGTCGGCACCTCCACATTATTAAATGAATTTTATGAAATACAAGATTTACTAAATGTTGCTAAGGAACTTGAAGTTAAGTTCCCTGATCTATATTCGAAACTTTATTGGAAAATATATCAAATTTCTAATATAGATCAAGAAATATCTAAGATCTTAATTGAGTATGAGAGAGGAAATGATGAAATAAAGAGAATTATTAGAACAATCTCTTCACTTACAATAGAGGGATTTAAAGAAACATTAAGTAAATTAGATATACACTTTGATTCTTTTGATTGGGAAAGCGATTTAATATTCCAGGGCTATGTTGATGAGGTCTTTAAACGTCTTAGTAAATCTGGTTATTTGATATATGAAGATCCTCCATCCAAAGCTGTTATTTTGGATATTCCAAGAGCCTGTCTTGAAAGAGAAGATGTAAGAAAGGTTTTTGGTATATCGGAAAAAGATATCGAGAAAGCCAAAAAGGAAGGCAAGCTAGATGAGCTTCTTCCTCCAAAGTTAGTTTTACGCAGGTCTGATGGATCTACATTATACACAACACGTGACATTGCGTACACTTTATGGAAGTTTGAGGCTCTTAAGGTTGATGAGGTCTATAATGTTATTGGAATTGAACAAAAATTGCCTCAGAGGCAAGTTGCCGCAGCTATGATCCTTATGGGATATCATGATATACTTGAAAAGTTTCATCCAGCACATTATGAGATGGTAGATTTAACCGGTTTCTCTATGGCAGGGCGTCGTGGAAGATATATAACAATAGATGAACTTTACGAGATAGCATTAGTCCGCACATATGATGAGATTAGAACTTTATTAGAAGAAAGAAAGATACTCCTTAAAAAATATGAAGACATAGAGGAAAAGAAACTAAAAGAAATAGTTGAAGGAGTTGCTGTTGGTGCCATTAGGTTCTCTTTATTGAATATTGCCCCAACTAAGCGCTTAACATTTGATATCGAATTAACTAGAGCATTGAAATTAGAGGCAAATACAGCTCCATTTATACAATACTCTCATGCACGAGCTTGTAGCATATTACGAGAATGGGGAAGAGAGGTTCCAAAGGAAATTAATTATTCAAAATTAAATACAGAGATCGAAAAGAGAATCATTTTAAAGCTGTCGGAATTTCCTAGTGTTGTCGATACAGCAGCAAGAACTTTGAGACCAGATTTAATTTGCCAGTATGCAATATCTTTAGCTTTGATGTTTTCTGATTTTTACTCAAAGATAAAAGTATTAAATATTAAGGATAAAGAGCTTGAAAAAGCACGTGTAAAACTCGTTGATTCAATAAGGATAGTCTTAAGGAATGCACTTAACCTTTTAGGTATAAAACCACTTGAAAGAATGTAAATTATATGAAAAACTAACCAACACTTCTAATTTTTGCTTTTCTAATTTCTTCTCTTAAAACCGATGTGAGTTCATTTGTTGTTAGAGTTGTTCTGAAAAAGCCAGTTTTATATCCATAATAAGAACCGTTAGTAATCTCTGCAATTTTCTTAGCTAATAGTGTTGGGGATATAAAGCCTCTTGAAATCCACTCATCATTTTCAATCGGATTTATTACTACTATTGGAACTCCTTCATGTCGATAAAGCCTTGCAATTCTAAGAACATCTAATTGCGCTGGATACCCAGTATCAATCTCCTTATAACTTTCGTTATCGTAAAGTGGTACATTTGCAAGGCCGTCAGTAATAACTATTGGCAGAGCAATAATATTTGAATTTCTCCTTTTTTCATGTCGTATGATTTGTAATCCCTTAAGGAGGCCGTCTGCCAATGGAGATGATCCTCCTATGGGCAGCTCTCTAACAGCTCTCTGTACAATATAGATATTTGTCGTCGGGTGAATTATTACTTTAGCCTTTTTACCTTGAACGGCAATTACACACACTCTATCCCTATACATCTTAATGTCTTTCTGAATAATAGATAATGTATCTGCAAGAGTTATTATATGTGGCATCATAGAGGTACTGGTATCTAAAATTAAAATAATTGTAACTTTGGCTTTGAATTTATAACGATAACCCATCAAATCGTCTGTTGAAACAGCAATTTTTCCTTGCCTAAAAAGATGAGATCGCCTAATAATAGCTGTTCTTATTGTGGGAAGTATAGCAAGGTCACTAATTTCTTTGGCCTTTTCGTATCCAAAAGCTCTTCCTTTTCGAGTCTTTACTATAATTTCCCTTCGACCAATCTCTCCTCTTAATTCCTTAACTGATTTAAGAGGCCATCTAAATTTTGTTTTTCTTGGGTAGTCCATTGGAATTTTTTCAATGAATTTTTTTAGAATTAGGGCACTACTGATAGTGCTATCTTTAATTTCTTCCTCTAAGCCAGGTACGATTTTAGCAAGCGGAATTTTTCGGCTTTCATCTTTATATTGTGTAATTAGAAAATGTTCTGTTTTTTCATGACTCCAGAGCCTACCAATCTTTCCTCCCAGTCTCTTTACACTTCTTGTTATAGCTTGTATGGAATATGAAAAATAACCCTTCCTTCCAACTTTTCTTGGTGGTGTTTTAATTATCGATAATGGAATTCTAGTTTTTCCAGATATGTCTCTTGATGGTAAAGACCCTTTTACCTTTTTAGCGTCCTCTTTGTATGGAAGTTTAAAGTCTTTTATCTTTGCCTCACGAGAATCTAGAAGTGAGATTCTACTACCTCTTGTCTTCACGAAAAAATTTCTCAATCTCCTTGGCTGCCTCTACTAGTGCGCTTCTTATTTGATTTGGAGTAGCTGGTTCTTCATAACCTCCACTTCTTGTACGATGGCCTAATGCAAGCAGCGATGCAATCTCTACATCTTCAATTTTTACTTCTTCTCTTCCCTCAAATGCAGCATTTGTTTTTGCAGTAATAGCTATTATTATATCTGGTCTATGACCATCTACTTTCAATTTAGTGCACATTTTTGCTATTATCATTAAATAGAAGTCATCAATTTTGACTCTAGGAAGAAGAGCTCTAGCCTCTTCTATTTTCTTACGTAATTTTTGAATCTCCTCATTATATTTCTCTCTAAAGTTAATAGGATCCTCAATAAACATCATATTCCTTTTAATTATCTCAACCCTTTCTCTCTCATCATAAGTTCCATAAATAGTTACAGAAAGAGGAAGTCTATCTAATAATTGTGGTCTCAAATCTCCTTCCTCAGGATTCATCGTCCCAATCAAAATAAATCGGGCTGGGTGCGTAACTGAGATGCCTTCTCTTTCGACAGTATTCCAACCAGATGCTGCAGCATCTAAAATATCATCAACTATATGATCTGGTAGCAAATTTATTTCATCTATATACAATATATTTTGATTTGCCTCTGCTAATATTCCTGGTTGAAAAGCTTTAATTCCCTCTTTTAATACAGCCTCTATATCTATTGTTCCCAGAACTCTATCTTCGGTAGCTCCTAAGGGTAGTGTAATTATTTTCATTCGTTTCCGTTTGGTAGGCAATTTTTCACCGCTTAAATATCTAGCTCTGCAATTTTCGCACATATTTGTTATATCATGAGGATTGCAATTAAATGGACAACCATCAACGACTTCTATTTCTGGTAATAATTCAGCTAATGCTCGAACAGCAGTACTCTTACCAGAACCCTTTTCTCCACGTATTAGTAGACCGCCAATCTTGGGATTTACTGCTAGTAATATTAGAGCTCTTTTTAGAAGCTCCTGACCAACAATAGCTGGGAAAGGATATACTAAACGAACATCACCCATTCTTGAGAAAGTATGAGAATTTCTTAATTCCATAAGGAATCACATAATGTATTTTTATGTCAATAATAGTACTATCTGAAATTAAACTTTTTGAGTTATAATTTGGAAACAAATGGATTTCCCTTGATATAGAATCTCCATAATTTATCAAGCCCAACTTTAATTCCAATTCTCGGTCTCTTAACAATTTCAAAATCGCCCTTTCTTGGGTTTTCAGCTATAAATAATGGGCCGTACTTTGTCATATCTATTCCATTAAATCGCTTATCTATATCGAAACCCATAGTAACTCTTGCTGGACCATTTGTTAGATTCTTTAAGTTATCTACTTTCCTATTCCTCTTGATGATTTCAATACCTTGTATTGGTTCTACGGCTCTTATCAACACAGCACCTGCCTGCCCTTCTGGTTCCGTTGTTACATTTAGGCAGTAGTATATTCCATAAATTAAGTATACATATGCATGTCCTGGCTCACCAAACATTATTTTTGTCCTAGGAGTTACTCCTCTGTATGCATGACTCCCTGGATCATCCTCTCCACGATAAGCCTCAACTTCAACAATTTTTCCAACAATTAGGTCATTTCTAATTTTTCTAACTAAAAAGTGACCAAGTAGCTCTTTAGCAACAGAAACAGTATGTCTGTTATAAAATTCTCTTTTTATAGGCTTAAGCATTTCCTTCACCGAAAAAGTTTTTCAATAGAACAACTCTATATCTTTGTTGATATCAAACCATTGACTTTCATGAGGGATTGCATTGAGTATCATAGAATTGATAGACGTATATAAAAAATATAATTCAAAATATATTCTTAAATCTATAAATTTAGCCATCGATAAAGGGGATTTCGTCGCAATAACTGGTCCATCAGGTGCTGGTAAAACAACACTATTGAATATAATTTCTGGAATTGATAAACCTACAAAGGGCGAGGTCATAGTTGCTGGTCATAAACTGCCAAAGATGAATGAGAACGAATTAACATTTTTTAGAAGGCACTACATCGGTTTTGTCTTTCAATTTTTCTATTTAGTTCCTGAGTTAACAGTTATAGAAAATGTTGAGTTAGCTCTTGATTTAATATACCCTGAGAGTGAGCGTATTTATGTTATAGAGCGAAAAATAGGAGTTAGGACAATTAAATATCGCACTTACGAAAGAGCTGTTAAAGTGCTCGAGCTTGTAGGTCTTGGCCCAGAGTATTATAATCGTTTTCCAGACCAATTGTCTGGAGGGGAGCAGCAGCGGGTCGCTATAGCACGTGCTATAGCAAATAACCCTCAAATCTTAATAGCTGATGAGCCAACTGGGAATTTAGATATCAGAACTTCTCAGAAAATAAGCGAAATCTTTCATAGGATCAATAAAGAGTTGGGAAAAACATTAGTAGTAGTAACACATGATTTAAATATTTTGAGATATGCAAATAAGGTCTATCAATTAGAGGATGGAACATTACGAGAGGGTGTCTTTGAAAAATGAAATTGCTCCTTCTTACAAAAAGGATGTTAATTAGAGCAAGAGGAAAAACGAGCTTAGCTGTGATTGCATTAGCAGCTGGCACAGGAACGTTAACAGCATCTGGAATCCTTCATAATATACTAGTCTATGTGCCGGGAGCGATAATTTTAGAAAATATGATACTAATAATGGGGATATCATCTCTACTTATGGGGTCCATTTTTGTGTTTTTTATAATATTTAATATGTTTATTGATCGTCGTGAAATAATAGGCGTGCTAAAAACTATAGGATATCCAAATAAATTTATTTTACACTTATTTGTATTACAAGGGGCTCTTTTAGGATTTGCTGGTAGTTTAATTGGTGTTGTTTTTGGATCAAATTTTGTCATATCATTGATATTTGGTTGGCGTATTTATATAGGTGCATTTCCTTTTTCTAGAGAATATCCCTATACAGCATGGAGCGGACTTATTTTTATTATTGGACTTTTACTTCCTACACTATTATCCTATTATGTGGCCATGAAAGCTGCTGAGATGCCAATAGTTACTGCACTTTCTCATGTTCCTATCTTTTACGAGATGTCATGGAAGTTTTTATCATCATTTAATAAATACAGATATTATGCTCTTAGGAGAATATTAAGAAATCCTATTCTGTATATATTACTTTTTTTAATATCATTAATCACTATGCTCTCAACAACGCTAACTACTACATTTAGCATTGTTTGTTTAACTAATTTACCATATTACAGACAACTTTTAATTTATATCATATCACGCGCGGGGATCATAATTTCATTTATAATCGTGTTTACTGGCAGTGCTGGATATTACGCCATATGGAAATCTGAAAATGTTCATAGAAAAATGGAAATTAGTGTTATGAAAACTATAGGTTGGACAAATAAAGACATAATAAAAATAACGCTATATGAACTTCTTTTTATAGTTTTTGCACCATACTTAATTTCTACTGTCCTTTCAATATCAGCACTAATATTCATTTATAAGATAACTAATATAACAATACTTCTAATTTCATTTACTGCAGCAACAAGTATTGCTGCTTTTCTTTTGGCTCTCTCTCTTCTTGTTGTATTTTCTACTGTTAAAAAACCAGTAATAGAAAATCTGAAAATTCTTGAAATGGAGCTATTAGCAGAGTTTAGGTAGTGATAATATGGCAGATAAAGAAGAAATAATGAAAAAAATAGAAGAATTAAATAGTGAAATACTAAAATGTAAAAAGTGTCCTCTTCATAAAGAAAGAACAAAT
>JAGGXT010000328.1 GCA_021162905.1 Candidatus Odinarchaeota archaeon
ACTTATATTTAGGTGTATGACTATTTTTTCTCACACGTATGCTACTTTTCACTGTACACTTTTAAAATCATTCATTTCTGGATGTTATCATATAGTGCGTCAAAAAATATTTGTCACTTGAACATCTTAGGATATTAAAAAGAAAAGATAATAAAAAACAAAAAATTATTGCACAGTAAGAGGTATTTTCTTGAACTCCAGAGTATCAATTATTCCTTGGTCGGTGATTCTGAGTTCGGGCAACACAGACAGTGATAATAGAGCCATTGTCATAAATGGCGAGACCATAGTCTTTCCTATCTGTTGCCATCCTTCAGCTAATTTTCTAACTTTTGCACTCACAGTTTCAGCATCTTCAGTTGACATAAGACCAGCAACCGGTAATTCTACTAGGCCTAAGACCTCTTGATTTCTGACAACAATCATACCTCCACCGACATCAATTAGTTTATTAGCTGCAAATGCCATGTCCTCCTCACTAACTCCAGCAACAAGCAAGTTATGACTGTCATGAGCTACTGTAGAGGCTATTGCACCTTCCTTAAATCCAAAGCCCTTAACAAGACCTATACCCATTGCACCACTTGCATGATGTCTCTCTATAACTGCTGCTTTAACAATGTCTCGTTCCACATCAGCCTTAATTTCATAATTGACAACAGGAACTTCCTCGATAAGATGCTTTGTTGTTACCTTTGCTTCTATAATTTCAACTACATGAACTTTCACAGTACCACTTTCAATTGGGGCTTTAATTATAAAATCGTCCTTTGTCAGCTTCCTTTTCACATTCATAGTCTTAGTCGCCCATTCTGGAACTGGTTTTCTTGGTATATCGACTATTAATTTGCCATCCTTTGCAACAACAATACCGTTTGCAATTACTTGTTTTATTTTCATCTTAGACAAACTTTCAACAATTAGAATATCAGCAAATCTGGCTGGTGCAATACCTCCTAAATCAAGGTCCTTCTTAAAGTGTTCAGCCGTATTAATGGTTGCCATCTGAATTGCGGTTATAGGATCTACACCCTCTTGGATTGCCCTTCTTACAACATGGTCTATGTGTCCCTCATGAATTATGTCCTCAGGATGTCTATCATCAGTCACTAAGACAATTCGTCTCGTATCAATTCTACGTTCTGTCACAGCCTTTATGACTTCCTCAAGGTCATGCCATGCAGAGCCCTCTCTTATCATTGCCCACATTCCTCGCCTTGCACGTTCGAGAGCGTCAAACCTTCTAGTGGATTCATGACAGGATGTTATACCAGCAGCTGCATATGCTGAAAGCTTTTCATCAAGCTCTGGATCAGCATAGTGTCCCTCAACAACTCTACCATACTTAAGTGTTACTTGAATTTCGCCATGTACCTTATCATCACCCATTAAAACACCTGGGTAATTCATCATCTCTCCGAGTGCAACAACATTTTCCCATTGAAGTACTTCTTCGACTTCTTTTGGACCTATAGATGCACCAGCAGTTTCAAATTCTGGAAATGATGCTGGAACACAAGAGGGTATTGTTATGTAAACTTTCAAGGGTAAACCTTTTGCATCATCGAGCATAAGTCTAATACCCTTGAGACCTAGAACATTAGCAATTTCATGCGGATCAGCAAAAACAGCAGTTGTACCATGAGGCAAGGCCGCTCTAGCAAACTCAGAGGGAAGAAGCATACTACTCTCTATGTGAACATGACCATCAAGAAACCCAGGAACAAGATAAGCCCCCTTAGCATCAATTATCTTAGTATTGTCCCCAATGGTGTGATCTATCTTTTTCCCAACATGTGCAATTCTGTCATGTTTAATAGCTACGTTAACACCCTCTACTAACTCGCCAGTATATACGTTAACTAACGTTCCGTTCTTTATAACTAAGTCGGCTTTAACTTTTCCTAAAGCAGTGGCTACAAGATCTTTCTCAACTTCCCATATTTTGGAAGGTTCTTTCATCATACCAATCACCAAAAACTGTAATAATAAATCGCATATGGTTTGCATTTTTATTTTAATAAACAGGGGATATAAAAAGAATATCATTTTTAAACGGGAGCTTGTCCTCATTTCTTTCAAAATAACGAAGGTATAAATAGAGTGAAGTTATGTATATGAAAATTGGGTGTGAGTATGATTAGAGGAGTTTATCATATCGAATTTTATAAAGTTGATGACAAAATTCCTACGATCTTCATAAAACATGATAAATTTGCTACTAAAAAACTCCCAGCAGTTATTTTGATGCATGGTCTCTCTAGCAGTAAGGAAAGGAATTTAGCATTTGGCATGCTATTGGCTAATGAGGGTTTTCTTGTTGCCATGCCAGATGCTCATATGCATGGAGATAGATCGACTGAACCTTTACATAAACTATTGAAAGATAAGCCTCTCGAAACTTTCTTTGATATACTTTCTACAACGGTTGACGACATAATTTCAATAATTGATTACCTTGAGGAGAGAGATGATGTTCAAAAGGAGAAGATTGGAATGACCGGGATATCCATGGGAGGTATTCTTACATTTATGGCTGGACTGGCTGATGAAAGAATCAAAGTAATGGCACCAATAATCGCTTCGGGAGATTATCTAACCGCAATTAAAAAGAGTACGCTAATCGATGAGTTAGGAATAAAAAGGGAGGTCATTGAAAAAATTGAAATTCCACCAGAAATGAAGCCCATTTTGGAAGAATTAGACCCGGCGTACAATGCTAAGAAGTTGTATCCGAGACCTTTAATTATGGTTACAGGTGGGAAAGATACTATTATACCAAAAGAGGCTGTAGAAAATACGGTTAACGCCATTAGAGATGCTTACAAAGAGAAACCACACTTATTTAAGCACTCTGAGTATCCAAATGTTGGACATAATGTAACCGAGGAAATGTTGGAAGAGGTAATTACTTTTCTTAAGAATTTTCTCTCTGCTAAAGAATAATAACACAAAACTGTAAAAAGGTATTTTATACAAATTATCTTAACTTTTCCCAGAACTTAAATAATAAAAACACTTGACTCACTAATCAGATAAGACAATCAGTCTAAAGCACCTGGATACATATATGTTACTTTAAAAAATCTGCTTAGGTGTGTTTTTATATTTCTACATGTTCATCTATGAATCTTTTGTACCAATTTTCGTATTCTTCTGGCGTCACTATGTGTATTTCGAAGGGTGTACATTCACCTATTTCCTTTGATATTTCCATTCTCAACTTTATTCTTCTATTTACATCTCCGGCCATCTTTGTTATGATTAGAACATCTATATCGCTGTCTGGTTTCATTTTTCCTTTGACTAAACTCCCGAAAAGCATTACTTTGGCTTTTTCGTCATGCTTCTTTACCAAGTTTTTTATTTTTTCAGCGTATGTCTTAGGTCTTTCATAGTATTTTTTCCATTCATTTATAGTTTCAAGTTTTATGTCTATGAGTGTTTTTCTAGCCATTCTAGCACCTCTAAAACTTTTTCTGCGAATTTCAATATTCGTTCAGCTATGTCCTCATCATATTCTCTGGGAAGATATCTTGAAGATATGTATGCTTCTTCGAGAAGATATAGAGTCTCTAGGTTTTTCTTGTAGAATTCTTTAAGACGATCATCATTATAAACTTTTATTACATCTTTTACGAGACGTACCACAGAGTACGTTTTAGGAAAATCGCCTATCTTTCTGTACAGCAAATGTTTAAGATATAGTTGTAGAAACTGTTCAACGTGAAATAACACTAAGTCATAACCGCCTCTATCGAAATCTGCCTGTGCACTTTCTAAAAACGCTTTTGCTCTTCTCTTTAAAAAGTCCACATAATAATTACTCATAAGG
>JAGGXT010000341.1 GCA_021162905.1 Candidatus Odinarchaeota archaeon
AATTTTTAACATTAACTCTATCATAAAAAGAAGTATTAAAAAATTAAAAGTAAATTTATACAATTTTTTCCTTTATAACTCTGATATATATAACTGCTTAGTACTTTTTTTCTATTAATTCATACAACCTCTTTAACTGTTGAAAAAACAATACTTGTTTGCGTCTTACCAACGCCGCGTATTTTTCGTAATCTATCTACGACTAACCTTCCAACATCCTCAACGCTCTTAGCTCTAACTTTTAATATCAAATCCCACTCTCCAGAAACTATGTGAACTTCATGAACTCCCTCTATCTTTGAAATTTTCTCAGCTAATGTTCTTTGAGAGACCTCAGGATTTGGAAGAAATGAGACGTGAATGAATGCTGTGATAGGTAATCCAATTTTTTTGTAATCAGGTATAACTGTAAACTGCTTTATATATCCATTTTGAACCATTTTCTTTATTCTCTCATGTATTGTTGATCTAGGTATATCGAGAATCCTAGATAGTGCTTGAGTTGTTTGCCTCGAGTCACGACGTAATTCAAATAATATCTTTAAATCTTTTTCATCTAACATGCCTTTCTCTTAAAATTTTTTAGTATATTAAGTTTACGCGTTTTATGAAAAACTACAGCTTTATTGGTTCAAGATAAATTTAGAAGTTATAAAATTCATTTTAAGGTAATATATAGATTTGCAAAACGTCATACCTCCCTGCTGAGCGCTATGTAAAGGTTTTACACTTAGCAACAGCAGAGACATTTTCTCACATTTACATTTATTTTTGGAGATAAATTTTTAAAGTGTTTACTATACTGTATCTTGAGAGTAGGTTGCCTTACATTGAATATTAGAAGAGTTTTACGAGTATAAAAATGGTGAAGAATGGTGATTCGCGTATTTTTCGATGGTTTATGTAAACCAAGAAATAAAAGGGGAATTGCAACATATAGTTTTTTAATATATGAAGATAATAAGTTGCTTGCCAAAGATTGGGGACTCGCCGCTGAACCAAATTCAGATAATGCAACCATTCATACAGCAGAGTATGTAGGTATGCTAAAAGCACTAGAATGGCTTGTTGAGCATAATATTACGAGTGAACATGTCCAAATATACGGGGATAATGTTGGTGTAATCAAACAGCTTAAAGGAGAGCTTGGAGTTAGCTCTAAAAGACTTAAACCATTATATAGAAGAACGCAGAAACTTCTAACTAATTTTAAATCTTATGATTTTGTTTGGATTCCGAAATATGCAAATGAGGAAGCAGCTGAATTATCAAGAAGAGCCTACGTAGAATATATCATTAAAAGGAATAAGGAACTAGCAGAAAATATTTCACCATTAAAGATAAATCCAATACGTCCAGGAATTTATATAGTAGAAGGTTATCAAGTAAACTTAACTCAACTAACTTGCACTTGTAAATTTTATAAGAATATTAATCGTATGTTTAAAGGAAATATAAAGATACCTTGTAAACATATTTATGCGGCACAATTTTTTGAGGAAAAAAGAAAAAAGGCTAAGTAACAAAATATAAATCATTGTAATGCTGTCTTGCTGCCTTTTTAAGAGCCTTTTTCCATGTTAAATATCCAACTATAAATCCCATCACTGCTGATAGTGCTGCAATTATCATCGCACTTACCCCTAAGTTTTGACTTATCAAGTCAAGAATGTTATATTTATTTGATTCCAATTCTATTTTCTTTTGTCCTGAGAATAAAATTGTTTTATTGCTCTTATTACGTAAAATCTCATTGGAAGTTTCTTGATATTTTTCAAGTAAACCATTATCTCTAAGAGTGATAGAAAATGTTTTATTAAGATATCCCTGAAAAACACAATCCGCATCACATATGAAAGAGGGTGTATCATCTATACGCATTACTGGAAAGGTTTTTTCAATGGGTATATCTGCCTTTATCATGATCTTTCTCTCTATGTTTGAGACATTACATCTAATGTTGATATTTGGATAGGCCTTATTGATATGTTCTTCTATGGTATTTTTGATAGCATTGTAATGAATATTTACATCCGAATTAAAAATAAGGTCGAATATATTCAAGTAAATGCCATAATAAAAACGAGGAAGGAATTCATAAAAGCCGTTCGAATCGGAGTCTTGCAGATCTATTTTAATTTCTAATAACGAATTATTCACATTTTTCGATCCTTTTTCAATCAGATATTGCTTAAATTGGGCATTCGTAACCTTATATGTTACAAAAAGTGTTTTATTATCAAAGTCTAGTATTTCTAGCTTGATCTTGGTCGACATGTAACTTTCTACTGTATCACCATCCCAAAATATTGTTTTCGCAAAGATAGTATAGGAATACACATATACCTCACCAGATTTGTAAAACTCGTTAGCATTAATAGGAAATATGATGTAGTTAGTTATAAGCAAACATAACAATAAGATAAGCATAGTAATAGACTTTATCGATTTCGCCTTTTTCAAAATCTTAGCTCTAGCATATATAACACCCAAAGAAAAGCCTACAAAGATAAAAACGGTCTCAATGATTACAAGAGTGAGATTCACTTTTTCTATAGATAATGGTTCAAATAAACCGTATTCTCTAAGTTTAACCTTACGTGAGATTATTCGAGTGAGTGTTTGATTATCCTCATTCATAAGAGTATCTTTAATATACGCTTCGTATTCCTTAATAATTCCTCTAGAATCTAAGACCATTCGTATGCGATACGTTTCTTCCCCCTTAAAAGGAGTTTTTATATTCTCGCTGACAAATGTATAGAATTCGATTGGTATAATGAGGTAAATATGTAAAGTACCATTAACAGGGTTAAAATCCGATGAAATTACAGAAATTGATGAGTATTCAGTGGTAATGTTATCAAAACTTTCCTTCAACGACAACATATTTTCTGTTAAGTTTCCATTGAATAAAAATGAAGCAAAAACATATTTTCCTCTGTAAAATAAATAAAAGTCAGCTATTTCAAAATACCCGTCTCTATTACCGTCTTTAAAATAGCCGTAAAATGCGAATACTGCCTTTGAATAATTGTAAATCTCTATTTCGGATATATGAGGATAGGTGTTATAGTAGATTATAGCGCTACGTTCAATTCTAAATTTAACATAATCATTCTCCTTGCTAAAATTTAATATTCTAACCACAATGTCACTCTGTTCGGAATATTCAATTTTTTCCGTGTTATTAAAGATTATAATATAACTATGGGTTGCCTTGTAATTATAAGTACTTCCTGTTGAAATAAATTCTTCTTGCTGTGAGTTATTGAACTCCGAAACAAACATACACAACAATAATAATAC
>JAGGXT010000092.1 GCA_021162905.1 Candidatus Odinarchaeota archaeon
AAACTAGAAATAGGAAATGTGAATGTTAACTGGCTGGTGGTTTAATGGATTTTAAAGGGAAGGTAATGAGATACATTGAAGAAAGATTAAGTGAAGATGGCGCTTTACATTTCACTCTAATTGATCCCGATCCGCTTAAGATGAATGTAGAATCATCTGCAAAACTTGCAAGAATCGCAGCAGATTGCGGCACAGCTGCTATAATGGTAGGTGGATCAACAGCATTTGGAATAATAGATGATGTTGTTAAAACGATTAAGGAACATGTTCCAGAGATACCTGTTATCTTGTTTCCTGGGAATGTTAATGGCATAACTAGATTCTCTGACGCTGTTTTTTTCATGAGTCTGATAAACTCTAGTGATACATATTGGATTATTGAAGCGCAGATGCTGGCAGCATTTAATATAAAAATGTGCAGAATAGAACCAATTTCAATGGCATACATAATTGTTGAACCAGGAGGTACAGCAGGATATATAGGCCATGCCAGAGTAATACCTAGGAACAAACCTAAAATTGCTGCTGCGTTTGCATTAGCAGCAGAATACATTGGCTATAAAATGATATACTTGGAAGCTGGTTCTGGTGCAGAAAGCCCAATCCCGCCATATTTTGTAAGAACTGTTAGAGAGGCTATTACAAGACCTTTAATTGTAGGTGGAGGAATAAGGGAGATTGAACAGGCAATCGAGATTGTAAAAAGCGGTGCAGATATAATTGTACAAGGAACTTTCATTGAAAGAGAAAAAGAAAAGGGTATTAGAAAGTTGAAAAAAATTATAGAAGGCATAAAAAACGCTGCTCATGAAAGAAAAATTAAAAAATAAAATCAATAGAGGCTATCCAAAGTACATGCAAGGCTATTATAAGGCCTTCGCCAGCTACGACACCACCTAATATTTGTTTATATTTATTTATTATTTCTTCAGTGCGGTTTTGAACATATTTTGAAATCAAACCACCTAATAGTAAAGGTATCGAATACGCAGGTGGAATCAGCAGACCAACCGCAAGTGTTATAGGAGATATATTTCTTTTATGAAGAGCTATTGAGGCAGTTATCCCTAATGATAAGAATCCTATAAGATATGGTATACCAAACTCATCAGCAAATGGTAATGAGAATGTCGTCAGTTTCATGAGACTTAAAACTGTGAATCCCATAAGCTGAGCTGTAGGAGCTGGAAACTCATGAGTACCAAAGCCAAAAGGGGGTTTAGAGAAAATGTATATTAGCCATGTTCCAATTATTGTGCCAAAGATAGTACCCGTTATTGCTGATTTTCGTATTGTTTCATCATGAACTTTTAATCTTCGTCCTAAAACATATCGGCCAAGTAAAGTTACTGCCGCACTTTGAACAGCAGCCATTAACGTCATAAAGAGAATAACACTAGGGAAATTTATTGAGAAAAAGAGTATAGCTGGTACAGCTAATGCGTCTGTAATAAAACCAACAACCATACCTGTTTCGCTTGCAGCACGTGCTACAAAAAAGGCAGAAATAAGAACTAAAGGGAGGCCTATTAGTAACAGAAGAGGGGGGATCATTATCGGAAAGAAAAAGCCTGAAATTGAGAATAAGAATACACTAATTACGTAGAAAAGTATTAATGACAACAGAGAGCATTTCCATTGCTTAAGAAATAAAAACAAATTTTCCTTCGAAAAGAAGACCTCTACTGCCTCTCGCTCTTCCTCTTCTAAACTTACTGTTTTTGATTCCTTATACGCAGACCAAGCATCTAAAGCTATCGTAGTGCCAACAATTCCTATTGCTGTATAAAATATTTCTGGACGGGTTACATGTTCGCCAAAAAGTATGTGAGGATCCCGCTCAAGTAAAAACCAAACGAGCATAGAAAAAAGAGAACCTATGAAAATCAGAAGTGTTCTTCTAAAACCAGCAAAAAACCCTATTCCAACCAACATAGGGCTATTGCTAATACCAATATAAGGCGGAACCTCCGTGACCCCAACACCATGAGGTATTGTTCGCAAATCATATTTAGTCATTTGTGATAGCCCAATAATGGTACCCATGTACGCACCCGCGCCGAGCAAGCCAATCATCATATTTCTTTTAGTTTGGACGTTTCCCTCTGAAAGAGAAATTATATTTTGAACTTGAGCTTCTATTTGTGGCCAAGGTTCGTCCATGAATGCCTCCTTAGCAGGTTCCAACAGAAAAAGACCTGTAAAGCCGGTAAGCGCTATCATGGTAAAAATTAGAGGCATTGTTATTTCAACTTCGGGAATCCCTGCTAAGTGAGAGAACATAGAAATTGCAGGAAAAGCTACTAGGACACCAATATTCACAAGAACGGATGCCGTTGTTATTGTTATTACAATAACATTATCTTTAGGATCATACTTTCCAAATAAACTCAAAAGTATAAAACCCAGTATCTCCATTCCAGTAACGACAACAAATCCTACTTTTAGTTCTATATATATTTGCAAGAAAGTATAAAGGAAGGCTAAGAAAAAACCTACTAGTAAAGTATGTAAATTAAGTACATCTCTCTTAGCCATATTATGCACCACTTGACGTTCATTAATATCAATTTAAGTGGTAAGGCACAGATGAAAACAGAGCAATAATAGTAACAAAACTATTTACTTTTTCATCTTTATTTTTTTCGATACCTACGATCAAAATTCTTTTTGTACATTTCAATAGTTAATTGAGTCAATAAATAAAATTATTAGTATGGAATTATTAAACAATAATATAAGTCTATTCTTAGGCGGTGGTTGTATGGGTGTGGCAGATGTTGTTAATGAGATTATGGCAAAGCACGTACAGATTGGTGCTGTAGTAATTTTCAGAAATGATGGAACAATAGTCCATTCCGTAGGGCAATGGCAATTGAATCCAAATGAAATTCTTGATGTTATTAAGAATAAACAACCATCAATAATAATTCAAGGTGTAAAATATTCTATTTTTACAAACACCGAAGATTCCTTTATAGCTTCTAATTTGCAAGGATTGGGTCATGTTATAGGCGCTGCGATAAATGATAAGGGATGGATTATTGTTTACGCTGGCAAAGACGCTGATAAAGCGGAGATATTGAGAACATTGATTGGCGCTTCCTCGAAACTGAAAAATCTTGTGTAGCTATACCTTATAGAAACTATGAAAAATAGTTTATTTTCAGTGTCAGTCAGCCCATCGACATTCATCCTATTTGTCATTAGGTTGATCCATCATCATCCACACTAATTTATTATATATTGGGATCTAAAAATTAAGATAAGTGGGGCCGCTGGGAGTTGAACCCAGGCTAGCAGGTCTCTCCTTCGCGCTCCAGAGGCTCGTCATCCTAGTGTCAGCAGACCTGCTTTTTAAAATCCTCTGGAGCCTGCCGTGCTACCTGGCTACACCACGGCCCCAAAAATGAATGATAGCAGCACCGTTCCGTGGTCGAAATGGGAACGGGTGTTTCCCCTTGCCTATGACCGTCGGCAAAGCCGACAGCCATCCGGGCTTCCCGTCGGCTCTCGCACGACAGTACAACCCGGACCGCGCAAGGGCTTAACTTTCACGCGGTGCTGCTATCGTAAATGGATAAAATAAAAGTATTGATAAATTTTTCGATTATTGGTAACATTTGAGAATAGGTGATATAACACCGTTTTAGCACTTAGGAGTTGAAGGCTCATGGTAAATCATTTATAATCACCCATTTTCGGATGTTACCAGAATGAAAAACGAAATATTTTTATGAAAGTTTAAATGAATAAGATATGAAAGGAGAAATGGTGCAAACCATGTTATCTGCCATCGAAGAAATAGTTTCTGTAACGAGAAAAGCGGGATACGTGCTATATTATAACTTTCAAGGTGGAAAATACTGTTTTGATGTATTTGCAAAACGTGATAATAGATTAATTGCTATAAAATATATTCCAAATATAGATTGTTTTGATGAAGAACTAGCAAATTCCCTTAAGTTGATAGCTCTAGTCTTTAGAGCTCTTCCATTAATAGTTGGTGAAAAAACTCGACATTCTAGACTTGAAACAGGCGTTATTTACTTTAGATATGAAATCCCTGTTGTTAACTTTGAAACTTTTAAACGGATGATTTTGCATGAAGAGTATCCCATGGTATACACGAGACGTGGTGGCTATTACGTAAAGATTGATAGTATCTTACTAAAAGAGTTACGTGAAAAGAAAGGAATGTCCCTAGGAGAACTGGCAGATAAGGTTGGTGTTTCTCGAAGAACAATTTATGAATATGAGAGAAATACAATGGATGCCACGCTAGAAACTGCTATTAAACTTGAGGAATTTTTCAACGCCTCTATAGTAGTACCTATTCCTTTATTGAACTTAAAGGTTATAGAGATCGATAAGAGAAAATTATCTACTACTATGAGGGTGCCAGAAAATCCACTATTAAAGTTACTTTACTCTACTCTCCGCAGAATTGGGTTGAAAGTTATATTTTTCAAGTATACTCCATTTGATGCACTATCAATAGCCGAAGAAAAAGAAATACTATCAGGTGTTGATGATAAAGAAAAAAAATCCGAACTATGGACAAAAATAGAATTGGTGAATGAATTTTCAAAAATATCCGAGAGAGCAGCTCTTTTTGTAGTTAAGGAGAATTATAAAAAAATAGATGTAGAACTTGAGCATGTAAAGATTGTCACCTCCTCTCAGTTAAAACATATAAAATCAATAAAGCATTTTATGGAACTAATAGCTAATGAATAATAAATAATAATCATCCTTTTTGGAATATGCTTAATATTGTCCCATAATCAGCATCTGTTTTAAATCCCTTTTTCAATGAATGTACTCTTGCTGCTTTAAACCCAAGATTTTTTAATTGGTTAATAATATAATCTATTTTCTTTTCAGCTTTTTTTGTAAAAGAGGCTAAAGTGTCTGTTCTATAAAAAAATGGAGTATTTATTTCCATTTCTTTTTTGTATCTTATCAAGAAATTCTCCATTTCTTTATCTCTCTGATTTTTCACCTGATTTAGAAGAACATCCAGAAAAGATAAGTCGGCTAATTTTTTTAGGTATAGCGCACCAATGGTTTTCAAGTTTGCAGATTTGCAATAATTACATAACGACTTATGTATAATATATGATGTTGTAAACC
>JAGGXT010000023.1 GCA_021162905.1 Candidatus Odinarchaeota archaeon
ATAAAGAACCATATTAAAAGATAAATAGCATTTGTAGAAAAAATGGTATAATTAATAAAATCATAAATAACGTATGTGAGTGATACTAATCAATAATACTGGTGATCCGAATTGGAGTATGATGTAATCTTCGAGGATGTTACATACTTCTATCCAAGATCACAGACACCCGCTATAAAGGATATAAATTTGAAAATAAGAAAGGGTGAAATCTTTCTCATTACTGGACCAGCTGGCGCTGGGAAGACTACGCTATGCGAAACAACTAATGGACTAATTCCCCATTTCTTTAGAGGGAAATTAAAAGGGAATGTTATCGTAAAGGGAATAAACACCAAGGAGTCTCATATCGGTGAACTTTCAAGAATTGTCGGCTTGCTGTTCCAAGATCCATCAAGTCAACTTGTTGCTGCAACAGTCTTTGATGAGGTTGCATTTGGCCCTGAGAACTTTGGTGTCCCAAGGGAAGAGATAATAAAGAGGGTTGAAGAGTCACTAGCTGCGGTTCGTATGCTTGAATTAAAGGATAGGAATCCCCATAGATTATCTGGTGGTCAGCAACAAGCTGTTGTTCTTGCAGCGCTAATGGCAGTTAAGCCAGATATATATGTCCTTGATGAGCCTACATCAAACTTAGACCCCATAGGTAGCATTATGTTCTTTGATGTCATGAAGGATACCGTAAAAAAAGAAGGGTGCACAGTAATTATAGTGGAGCACAAATTAGAATACGTTATGCCCATAGCTGATAGAATGATTGTTCTAAATAAGGGTGAAATAGTTTTTGAAGGTGAGCCTAAGAAGGTTATTGATAACGTCGAAGAGCTTGAAAAGCTTGGTTTAAGGGTTCCTCAAGCAGCTATAGTTGCAGATAGGCTAAGAAAGCGTGGGCACCAAATAGAAATACCCCTTACATTGGATGAGGCAAAGCAATATTTCACCAACTTTCTAAAGCAATATAATCCAAAGCCCGTAAAATTCGAATTTACCGAAGAAAAGCAAAGTTCTGGCGAGGAAATAATAAGAGCTGAAAACCTAACTTTTGTATACCCAGGTGGTGTAGTAGCTTTAAAAAATGTAAGTCTCAGTATATATAAAGGTGACTTTATAGCGTTGCTTGGTCAAAATGGATCTGGTAAGACAACATTAGTAAAGCACTTCAATGGTTTACTTAAGCCAACTGAGGGGAATGTTTATGTCTTTGGAGAAAATACCCGCAATAAGAGTCCTGCAGACCTAGCTAAAAGAGTTGGATATGTCTATCAGAACCCCGATTATCAAATCTTTTGTAGAAAAGTTTACGATGAAGTAGCTTTCGCTCCCAAGAACCTTAAGGTTCCAAAGGAGAAAATCGATGAGCTTGTTATGAATGCTCTAAAACTTGTAAAAATGGAATATGCTATCGATGAAAACCCATTTAACCTAAGTAAGGGAGAGCGACAACGAGTTGCAATAGCTTCTGTCTTAGCTATGGATCCTGATGTATTAATAGTTGATGAGCCTACTACTGGTCAAGACTTTAGGACATCAAACGAAATAATGCAACTTTTGCAACGATTGAACAGCCAAGGAAAAACAATAATCATAATTACACACGATATGGAGCTTGCGGCTAATTACTGTCATAGAACTATCGTACTAAAGAATGGTGAGGTGCTTTTGGATGGTCCAACCAGAGAGGTATTCTCTCAAGTGGAGATATTGAGAAGCACATACCTTAGTCCACCACAGGTAACATTACTTGCTCGAGAATTAAAGGAGTTTGAGGTACCTCCAAATATTTTGAAGGTTGATGAGATGGTTAATTTCTTAGAAATGAAATATGGTGTTTAAAAATGTCATTTGAATATATTCCTGGAGATAGTTTCTTTCACAAACTGGATCCAAGAAGCAAGTTAATTTATTTCTTTGCGGTAATCCTAATAATTCTTAATTTTACAGATCCTATTATCACTTTCATCATTCTAGTCACTATTATCGCCATTACCATAAAGTCGGGAGTTCCATCAAAGAATATAACTGGGTTTTTGAAAAAGCTATCCACAGTTTGTTTCGTATATGCGTTATTCAATGTTCTTTTTCTACCATATGGTGCTAAACCAGGGCCGGTGATCCACACAATATATACATTTCGCTATGGAGGTTTCGAAATAATCTTGACAGTCGAAGGACTAGCCTGGGCATTAGCAATGTTATTTAGGTTTTTAACAATTCTAATAACAGTAAAACAAATTCTAATGTTAACTTCGATAAAAGAACTTCTCATTGGTTTAGTGAAATGGAAACTACCACCTGAATTTGGAGTGGCTCTGAGCATAGGATTTGCTTATATTCCGGTCTTAGAAAGAGAGGTTGCTACAATTGTTGAAGCCCAAGAGGCAAGAGGGCTTAAACACGATTATAGAAACCCGATAAAGAGAACAAGGGCATTGATACCAATCCTAATACCATCAATCTTAGCATCCTTTAGAAGAAGTACACAAATAGCCTTAGCTATTGAATCAAGGGGCTTTAGCTATGATATCCGAAATAGAACTTATGTCCAAGAGCTCGAATTCTCTAAAAGGGATTATATATTTATGGCATTTATGGTATTCCTTGTTGCCTGCTCATTTGTATTTGGTATATGGGGTCTTAACTACGGAAACTATCTTCTTACAGTAGACTTGGTAGTCAGGTACTCCCCAATTATTGCTGAATACATAAATAAAATTATACAAATGCTTCCCATTAAGTTCTGAAATTTCAATATCCTCTATATTTTATATTACTTCTTCTATTTTTTGAGTCTTTTACGATATTTTCTGTATATTGATATTCCACCAGCTGCCAATACTAAACCAGCTATTAAAAGTCCTATATCAAGTAATAAGAATCTCACTACGATGCCCCATTTGACACTTAAAAATAAGCATGACAGTGCAACAACATATAGTCCAGATGTTATTAACCAAGGGCGTTCGTACCTTTCTGGAATACCTCTTATATCTCCAGGTGTCTGATGATACCTAAACCAAGACCAGAATCTCTTTAGAAATGCTTTGTGCGATGGAAAAATATCAAGTAAGAGATGAGATGCATAGCCCATGAAGAAAAATCCAAAAAGTTCTATAATTACAACATCAGGCCTAATTAGGTATATTATTTGTAGGAAAAGAGGGATGAAATGTCCGTGCGTCCAAAAGCTTCTATGAAATTTGGATCCAAAATCGAGATCAATATCTGGAAAATAGGCCCCTAAGATTACAAGAAGCCATGCCATCCAAAAATTTATAGTAGCGATTTTATAATAATACTGGACTGCGTAATAAACACCAAAAAATGCAAGAGAGGCATAAATTTTATGTTCTGCACCATGCAAGAAAGTAACACCTCTCTATTTAACATATTTGTATAACTATATGATATTATATGCATATTATGATATTTATTGCTATCTATGTATTTGACACAAATGAAAGGCCATATGTGCTTAATAGATGCCTCGACTCAGGAAAAAGATTATAGGATGAATAAAACATATACTTTTTTATGAATATTTGCCTTCTTAGTGCGAGTTTTAATGCCTAATGACATTAGTGGTGAGTCTATTATGTCTGAGGATGAAGAAAAAGTTGAAAGAAAAAAGGTTACAAGAAAGGAATTAGATGAAAAGTATTCATTTCTAAAGAAATTCGTAATAGAGTATATGGGGCTAACAGAAAAAGAGGCAGAAGTATACATAACCTTAATTTTTCAAGGGCCTCTAACAGCTGGAGAGCTTGAGCTTCACACCGGATTTGACTACAGCGAGGTAGAGAGCATTCTTAAAGAGCTGGTGGGTAAAAATGCGGTAAAAGAGATAAAGGGTGTTGTAAGTAGATACAGAGCAAGCCCTCCGTTTCTTGGGATTACTAAGGTTTTAATATCTCACGGTGAGGAGTTATCCTCACTATCTGAAAGTTTATCGAAAGAGATTAAGGAAAAGACAGATGAACTTAAGGATTTTGCTAGAAAAAGTGAAGATGATTTCGTAAACACATTACGTGAGATAAGAGATTCATATAATACAAAAATTGAGGATAATTTCAAAGAGATTGGTGGAAAATGCCAAGAGATTCTAACAAGAATGGAAAATAGTATAGATGAGTTGACTAAAAGACTAAATGATACCCTCGACACTCTAAAGAGAGATATGGATAGGAAGATTGATGAGAATAAATCCGCAATCGACAAAATGACAGAGAATGAAAAGGAAGCTGCATTAAGAGGTAAAGAGGTATCTGTACAAGAGATTACTAAAGCCAAGGAAGAAACTCAAAATAGAGTGAAGGAACTTATAGATAGATTTTCCTCCCAATTCGAAACCGAAGTTGACAATGTTGCAAATCTGTTAAAGGATGAAAGTTCTAAATTTAAAAATGAAACCGAAAGAATCGTGGCAGACCATGTTTCAGAACTTAACTCGATAAAAGAGCAAATTATCAGTCATGTAGATAACACTGTAGCTGATACTAAGAACAAACTTTTCAGCAACTTTGATGATGCGGGAAAGAAGCTTATAGAAGTCGTAGCATCAAGTAAAGAAAAGCAAAAAGTAGTATTTTCCTCGTTATTTAATACAATGAGTTTGAACTATGAGCAAATGATAAAGAGTAATCAAGACGAGCTTCAAAAGTTGAGTGCTAAAATTTCAGAAATTTTAGATACTGGTTTATCAGATATAGGCTCGACAATCTCTCAGTTCGATGATCAAGTTCTCTCTACAATAGTGTCTCATAAACAGGATGTCATCAAAAAAGTAGATGCCATCAAAAAAGAAATCGAGCGAAGTAAGGTATCTCAACAGAAAAAGATAAGGGAAGGTTATCAAATGGCTCGAGACACATTCGAGAAAGCTATCACACGTGTAGAGCAGCAACTGGTTGGTTTATTACAATCTCAAAATCAAGGCCTTGTTAATACCATAAATTCCGCAGCTGAACAAAACAAAATGTATATAGATAAAGTTCAAAGTGCTATTGATAATGCTTTCAATGAAGCACTTGAGAGTATAAAGAGAATTTTTGATGCTACTAAAGAAACAATTCTAAGAGAAGCTCAAAATGCGAGCCAAAATATGACTTCTCTCAGCACTACTCTATCACAGAAGGTAAATGAAAGTAGTAACGAGGCAATAAATCTATTTAAAAATGCAATAACACAATTCTCTAATGAGTTTTCGAAGGCTCTTGAGCTAAGTCAAAACATGTCTATTAACATGCTTGAGGCAACATCCGATAAAATTGCTACTACTGCTGATGCTGTTTATAATGAGACAATTCAGTCTATATTAAAAATAGGTAGCGATACAAAGGATAAACTGGTATCACTAAAAGACAGAATCGGTGTGTCTCAAAACAAATGGAGAGAATCCTTTTCTAAGAGTATATCTGCGTTCAGTCAACAACTAAACAAAAACTATAACGAGGCAAGAGAAAAAATTGAGACTGCTGTAAATGAAAGTCTAAGACAATTTGAAGAGAATATGAGTTCACTAAGTGACACGATAAACCAATCTATAGACTCAAGTAAGAGTTTTATTGAACAAAGTCTTGGAGAATTCTCTACAAATACTAAAAATGCCATAGAGCAAAATGTTTTAAGAATCATAGAGTCTGAAAGTAATCTTAAAGCTCAAATAGCCTCCGCCGTAGATTCTGAACATAAAGCTATAGATGATTACATCACCCAGAGAAAAGAAAGTATATCTACACTTAGTAAATCATTAGATAGTGAGATAAATAATCTCATAGAAGACACAGACTCGAAACTAAAGTCCCTGCTTGACGAAATGATAGATCAGCATTTAGCACTTGCTGATAAATTCTCAGCTACAACTAAGAAAATTTTAGATGATGCAAATCTTGCGTATAAGGATGTTCTTGATTTTGCAGCAGAGAGCAATTTCTCATGGTTAGATTCGGTAAAAGATAAAATCAGCAATGACATATTATCCTTTAAGTCAACTGCTGGTGAAATTCTTGTGAACTATAAATCACAGATGAATGACACTATCGACGAATTATCTACAAAGTCGATGGGCAAGCTTGTAGAAATGGCCAATACCACCTCTAACAAAATACTCGAAGCTGTCAACACATTTGCAACAGTAATTGCTGATATGCGTGAAAAAATAGCTAAGACTGACGAATTTCTGAATAGTGCGTGGGAATATTCATCAATCTTCCCATCAACAGTAGCTGAGAAAACATGGCATATTGTTGGCAAGGATGCCATAATAAACAGAATGAGGGACATGATAAGAAGAACAAAGTCTCTTGTTACAGTAATTGTCCCAGAAATAGATGATATACCAATGGATGCCATAAAAAGTGCAAAGAAGACAACAAAAATACACGTTCTAGTAGATGTCGGTACACTCAAGGATCATGAAATAATAAGAACCCTATTAAAAATGCCAAACGTTCGAGTATGGAACAGACCAGCTAGAGACTACTATGCATGTACAAGAGATGGAGAAGAGGTACTATTAGCACCAGCCGTTGGAGATGAAAGAGAGCTGGTTGCATTGGTCTCAGAGAAAGATGAGTATGTCATATTGATGCACAAATTCGTTGGACCTATGTGGATGGCAAGTAGTGAAGAAATAAAAGAATAAACTATTTCTACTTTTTCTTTTAGTTGCTGCTTGTAAGTCCTAAGTACTTTTATCATTTTCCTGAAAAACAATGGTATGGATAGCATGTATAATATTTTTTGCAGTTTCACGTTATCATTCTTCAGTCGAGAGGAAATTCTTAAGAAATGTAATTACCTCTCGCAACATCTCCTCGGTTACATTATGTCCAACATCTGAATACTCAGAATGCTTAAATAAGTGTGGTTTCTCTTTGTAAGCATCTCTAATGGCGTTAACCGTATTTTCTACAGCATCTTTTGGTATAATAGTATCTTTCCCACCTGTAACCATAATTAAAGGTCTCGGATATAACTTCTTAGCATTGTACGCCGGGTCTAATTCTTCCAAAATGGGCTTCATTTCTGGTGGAATTTCAATTTTTTCAATGACCTCCCTTTTTATTCCTA
>JAGGXT010000139.1 GCA_021162905.1 Candidatus Odinarchaeota archaeon
CATATATTTATTTATTCTAGGAATAATTCATATAAATAAGTTAAATTTAGTAATATTTTTAAGTAATCCTCTCTTAATTTTAATGCAATGCCTGAGTATATTTCTTTAACGAACCATTTCATGATCACAGAAGCATCTAGTACGACTCTAATCATAGTTTTTCTCGCCACCTTCTTATTTCCTCTGTGGATAACCAGCCTTTAATTTCTCTTCTTAGTTCATCTGTTCTTTTAGCAGCTAATCTAATTCTATCATAATTCTTTTGTTGCTTGATTTTTTCTTCCTCTATTTTTTAATTACAACCTGCCTTAGTAATTCACTCCAATTTATATGCTTAAGTTTTTTCATTTCTTCTTTTATTTCTTTATTTACTCTAAAACTCACTACGCTACTCATAAAAATATCCCTCTTCATAAACTAAATCTTGGCAATGTAATAAAAATATTACTTTTTTAGAAAATAAAGATGATGTCTGAAGATGATGATTTATATAAATGATTCACTAACATTTTTTAGCTCTTAGGACTAAAAATAACATTATATCACTCATTCTCAAATGTGAAATAAAGATTCCGTTAATATAAGTAAATGTTGTCAATACACAGATATATATTTCACATTCATTGTGACTATTTCTAAAATAAAATTTTATTAGCCTTACATAATATAGATTTTCCATGTAAGCGACATTATGCAGGTGATTTTATGTCTTTTCCGCATGTTGAAGCTCTTAAAAAGGGATCAGGCAAGAAATCCATATCTATCTGGTACCTAGACATTGATGGCCAAGTTAAGAAGAGAGATGACATTGAAGTACTTCACTGGGACGAGATAGGGATAACATTTATCGATAGAAAATTCTTAGGAAAAGAAGCGCTTTTCGTCAACAATAGCAGGATAATTATGTTGAAAGCCGAGTAATAATTCTGTTTTATTTTCTTCTTTTTTTATATATAAAAGAGGCTTGAAAATGACTGAAGGCCCGACAGCAAAATATCAAGCAATACGAATAAAGACAGCTACAGATGATGAAAGTATTACGAATATTGAGACTAAGAGTAAACTTGCTAGAGTTGATTTGAAAAAGTTGATTGGAAAAAAGATAGAAGATGTTGAAACATTTGGCAAGAACATAGTAATCATTGTAGGTGACTATGCGATAAGACTGCATTTGATGATGTATGGATCAATTCACATCTATTCTCTATCCGAGAAGTTAGCAAAACCTGAAAGTCAAGTAAGGCTATTCATTCAATTAGAGACGAAGAAGATTGTGGTTTATAACGCACCAATTGTTGAAATAGATTATAAAGGTAAGATAATTCGTAATTTAGTCTCGTCGCTAGGGCCTGATCCATTGAGAAAGGATTGGAATCCTCAAAAGGCTATCAAGTTGATTCTTAAGCACAAAAATCGGAAAATAGGTGATGTATTGTTAGACCAAGGAGTAATTGCAGGCATAGGCAATATATTGAGAAATGAAATACTCTTTAGAGCTGGTGTGCATCCGGATAGACTGGTTAAGGATTTGTCTATATTAGAGGTTAAGCGTATCGTTTCCTTCTCGAAGGAGCTAAGCGAAGAGTTTTTTGAAAGACGTATGAGACATGAAAGGATTAAACCGATGCTCATGGTATATAATCGTTATAATAAACCATGTTTCATTTGCGGGACTCCGATTAAGTTTTATAGACAGCAACCTAACGGTCGAAAGACTTTTGTTTGCGAGCATTGTCAGAAATGATTATAGTTAGCTTTAAAAGGTAGAATGTTTTAATCTCTTTAAGTATTTATCTTCTCATGGTGTGACCAATGCTAGTACAAATTGAAGGAACAGATAGAGTTGGAAAAACGACAGTTTCAAATGAACTCGCTAGACTTTTAGAAAGAAAGGGATTAAAGGTTAAAGTGATACCTTTTCCAAATAGGAAGACTGATATAGGCGGGATTATAAATAAGATGCTTCAGTTACCAAAATTTGATTGGAATGATGCAGTAGTTTTTCAGCTTCTCCAAACAGCAAATCGATTGGAGTTTTATAATGAGATATTAGAATGGGAGCCTAAGAGTGATGCCATTCTTATTTTTGACCGGTATGTTCTAAGTGGATTAGTTTACGGGAAATTGGATAATGTTCCGTATAAGTTTTTATTACAGTTACAGTTATTACTTCCGCCTCCACAATTAACTGTTATTCTGCAAGCTGATGAGGAGAGTCTTAAGCGAAGATTAGCCGAGAAAAAGAATAAAGAGATTTATGAATCACTACAGCATGCATTGCGTGTGCAAAATGCTTATGTTCCAATAGCACGAGAGTATTTGGAAATGGCTGAAGAAAAATATAAGAAAAATTTAAGTCTGCTTGTTGTTGATAACTCAGATGATAAACTAAATGAAGCGGTAGAGACTATATACTTCACAATAACACAGCTGCTAAGGGATTTAACACTCCCCAGTAAATAAATTAGTTATTTTATTTTAGCTTGTGGCCGCAACTTGCACAGAACTTGGCATCAGCAAGATTACTAGCACCACAAATTGGACATGTTATAGTGCCTGCTGTAGGAGCTGGAGGTTCTGGTGAAGTCGCTGGAGCTTGTTGCATTGCTGATGGGGGCAACAACTGAACTCCGCTTGATGCTAGGCCATTAAGTATATTTTGCCATAATTCATTTGTCAGACGGTTATCAGTGAATCTTTCAATAATACCTTGTGAAAGCAAAAATACTTCTCTTCGATCAAACAATTCGGTATAAGGAACTACAGCCATTCTCAACATTAATCCATTTGGCACTTCCCTCAAGTGGGCTTCGCACCCAGCACGCTGCGCCCCCTTAAAGAAATCAGCAAAAGGTATAAAGCTTCTCATGAGATGAGCTTTGAATTTACTACCCCAAACAGCCTTAACAAAAAGATCTCCTTGCTTTGTTTTCTTTTTCTGCTTCACTTTAAATTTATTTAGTGTCAAGACCTGTTCAATGACGGGTAGAAAAGTTTCTACATTCATATTTGGTACGAAAAATTCTCCTTCTGGCATATATTCACCATCTTTATCTATGAATTTTCTACAAAAGGATATTCAATTAATAATATTTGCTTGCTAAATAATTTTAATTTTTTGAATTCCCTTAAAAAATGGTTTTACGAAAAAATAAACAAGATGGTCTTACATATATTATGGCTTACAATAGGCTTTTCTTAACATTGTAGTTATAAGTAGCAAATAGATCAAGATATTCTGGTTCGAAATTTAACTCACAAAGCGCGATTCGTCTTTCCATTATATTTTTGTTAATAACAACAAATCCGCCTTTATAAAATAGCAAGGCATAAAGTGGTGCTAAAAATTCAATAAGGGCCACAATATAAAGACATACAACAACAAGGATTTTATCTTTCCCACGACCCCCAATAAAGTAAGTGAGTATAAGAAATATCAACCATAATCTGGCAGGTGTTATATTTCGGATTATGAAGGAAAGTGGAATCATTGCACTTTGCTTTACCGACGAATTTATGATTAAGGAATAGAAAAATGCAAGAATCGAGTTTACATTATGATAGAGAACTGTTATAGTAGCCAGAGATTGTATATATAATGCAATACTATAGAGGATATTAATAGTATCTAGGATTAAGAATGTGTATCCAAAAATGCTTGGAAACCACAAAATCATGGTTATAAGAGTTATTTCTCTTAGGGGGGATGGATATTCTTTAACGTCATGAAGAATCCCTCTGATCCATCTGGCACGCTGCCTCCAGAAAGCACTTACGCTATTGGGGGATAATATTGAGACTTCAGTGGTGGTTTGAAATGTTCTATATTTCTTTCTAAAAATCTCAGCAGCAAAACGAGAATCCTCAGCTATGGAATCAAAATTAAATCCTATCTCTTTAAGCACCCAACCCTTAACAATTAGTAGCTCACCATGCAGTCCAAATAACCATGGTCGTCTTAAAACACCAAGTGTGAATCGTAGGAAAAGTAAATCTGTAGCAGTTCTCAGAAAATCTGCAAGATAAGTTAACTTAGATCTTCCCCTTCGCGGGATTAATATACCGTTTCCTGCAACATAACCTTTTTTCTCAAATATAGGTAATTCGTAAAGGAAGTTATCATCCAGAGGATAACTATCATCATCCAGAAAAACGTACCACATATTTTCTTTAACACGTGTTTCAACAAAATAATTTAAAGCCCGAGCCTTATATTTTGCTTTGCAAGTATAGCTTCTCGGAACAATAACAACATCTACAGGATATCTTTTTATTTCAGGAATCAGTGAGGCATACTCCTCTGTGAGAACATATATTTTGTATTCGGCAAACATATTTGTTACTCTATCTAGTGTTTCAAAAAGAGCGTCTCTAACAGATTCAGTTCCAATAGTAACTATAACAAATTCAACGTTTTCCGCTCTTTTCTCTGCCTTCTCTGGTTTTTTGTAGAGTATCGAGAGCAACGCTAAGAATGGTAAATACAGAGCTAAGCAATAGCTTATGATCATTGAGATTAAGTCAAGCATTGTAGTTCCTCCTTGTTTGTTCCCAAAAGAGCAGTGAGCAATGTATTATATGCATTGATAGTATTAATAAAATGTTCATACATATGAATTTTTTTGTTTTTC
>JAGGXT010000140.1 GCA_021162905.1 Candidatus Odinarchaeota archaeon
AGATATGTTAGTACCAACTAAGTGAGGGACCAAAAATTTCTACTAAAGAAGTTGAGAATAAGAATGAAATCTTGAAAACTTTAAAAAGTATTCCTGGAATAGGTCCTACTCTAGCAAAAAAGTTAGTTGATGCTGGCTATTCATCACCACTGTCTATCGCTATGGCAGGTACATTAGAATTAGCTGAAAGTGTTGGTATAGGGGAAGCCACTGCAAGAAAAATAATTGAAGCAGCCAGAGATTTCGTTGGTATGGGTTTTGAGACAGCGGACGTTACATACGAAAGGCGTATGAAAGGAGTACAAAGAATTACTACTGGAAGTAGAAAATTAGACGAGCTTCTTGGAGGGGGGGTAGAAACTTCTGCCATTACTGAAGTCTTTGGAGAATTTAGGTCTGGGAAGACACAACTTGCACATCAACTTTCCGTAAATGTTCAGTTACCTGAAGAGCAAGGAGGCCTAAGTGCCGGTGCACTTTACATAGATACCGAAGGAACATTTAGACCAGAACGAATAGCACAAATGGCTGTAGCCTTAAATTTAGATTTGAAGAAGACGCTAAGGAATATAATATATGCTCGTGCTTATAATTCTGATCATCAAATGTTCTTAGTAGAAAAGGCGATGGATCTAATACCTAGGCATAACATAAGGCTATTAGTTATCGACTCTTTAACTGGGCATTTCAGAGCAGAATATGCTGGGCGTGGGACATTAGCGGATAGGCAGCAGAAGCTGAATAAACATCTGTATCAGCTGAAGAGAATTGCAGAATTATTTAATGCTGCTGTTTTCGTTACCAATCAAGTAATGGCTAAACCGGATATGTTCTTTGGTGATCCAACACAACCTATTGGTGGCCACATAGTTGGGCATGCTCCGCAGACCAGATTATACTTAAAGAGGAGTAAGGACAATAAAAGAATATGCCGATTGGTGGATAGCCCATATTTACCTGAGGGAGAAGTGGTTTTTGCAATAACTATGGAAGGAATACGTGACGTAAAGTAAACATTACACAATAGTACTATCGTTCTTGTATAACATTATAAAGATACTTTTGCTATTTCTTATCGCCCCTATAGTCATTATTATTGATGTGATCATCATGATTGTTGCTGTGATAGATGCTTTGGCTTCTGTTGAGGGAAGGCGTAGAGTTACAGTTGATGTTATAGGTGCGGGGCCAAGGGCGGTTTGTGGAGTTCTTGAGAAATGGGGAATCGCATCAAGAATATTACCTATTGAAAATGTTTTAAAAAAGCCAAGGATACTAAGAAAGTTTGATATCCTAATGGCTAGTGGTATGTCTGTTGATCTTCCCGCATTAAGGAAGATATCTAAGATATGGAAAAATATCAATGGAAAGAGGCCAACAGTAATAGGAGGCCCGATAACTTCTAATCCTATAGATGCTATAGAGCGTGCTGGTTTTGATATAGCAGTTATTGGTGAAGGTGAAGAAACTATAGAGGAACTATTAAAATTAGGACTTAAAGATGGAGAAAAACCAGAAGTTGAGGACTTAATAAATGTTAAAGGAATCGCTTACAAAGATCCTAAAACTGGTAAAGTTTTTCAAAATCCTCTAAGGCCTATAATGCCGAGGGAAAAGTATGATTCATATATACCCTCAACAAAACGAATCATCGATTATTCTCTCTTCTTCGCAGCTAGGGTTTATGTAGAAATTCTGAGAGGATGTAGCAACTATATGCGTACAACCATCAAGTTACCAGATGGTAAACAGTGTGACTTTTGTAACGTCTGCCGTGAAGGACCACTTACAGCACGTTATTATTGCCATATTGGTATACCACCAGGATGCGGATATTGCTCGGTTCCAAGTTTATATGGCCCACCTAGAAGTCGTAGTATTCCAAAAATAGTATCGGAAATAAAAGCACTCCTTAAGCAAGGCGTTCGACGAATAGTTCTTAGTGCTCCAGATTTCCTAGATTATGGACGTGATCTTCTTGTTGGTGATGAACCATTGACAGATCCGAGAAATCCAAAGCCAAATTATCGACTAATTGAAAAACTTTTAAAAGAGGTAACTTCACTATCCGAGGTTATAAATGGAGAGGCAGTGATTCTATTAGAAAACATGAAACCAAACTTAGTTGACGAAACTGCTGCTGAGTTAATTGCAAAATATCTTCCAGGAATCACAGTTCATATTGGATGTGAAACAGGCTCAGAAGAACATGCATATTCTCTTGGAAGGCCTTCTACACCTAAAGAAACTTATAATGCAATAAAAATCCTTAAAGAACATAACCTAAATTGTGCTGTTTACTTCATTTATGGTCTCCCAGGTCAGAATATGAAGGTTGCCAAGGAAACAGCAAATTTTATGTGGCAACTGTATGCTCTTGGTATTTCAAAGATAACAGTTTACAGGTTTCAACCGCTTCCAATGTCAGCATTTTCAAGTTTCCCTAAAGGTCCTCCATCGCATCTTGATCCAGCAAGTAAATTAATTGCGGATACAGCCGAAGAAATAAATAGAAAAATTAAGGAACAGTATCTTGGAAAAAGATTGCGTGTAATTGTGGCTGCGCGCTATAACAAAATGTACAATGTTGCATATCCTATGGACTATGGACCAGTAGTTTTAGTCCCTAGAGATAAAACAAAAATTAATACAGTTATCAATATAACTGTTAAAAAAGTGATTTCAGACAAAATGGTTTACGGTAGCCCATAGCGAGTATTATTTAATGAATTCGTATATAGTATAACCCAACATCCCTAGTGCTTTTATGAATTTAATAATAGGAAATCCTACAACATTAAAATAATCTCCATTAATCCATTCTACAAAGATAGCAGCTTTCCCTTGGATTGCGTAGCTACCAGCTTTACCGAACGGTTCTCCAGTACTAATATACCATTGTATATCTTTTTCGCTTAGCTCTCTAAATTTTACTTTTGTTACCTCATAATCGTTTACAGCTCTATTAACTTTTGGATCAATTATCGTAAAACCAGTATATACTTCATGGACTTTACCACTTAATAGCTTAAGCATCTCTTTTACTTGCTCAACATTCTTTGGTTTTCCAAGAATATGGTTCTTTATATAAACTATGGTATCAGCAGCTACTATTGGTGTTTTATCTTTTGGTTTCCAAACAGAATGAGCTTTCTTAGATGATAGCTCCGTGACTATTTTAATTGGGTCATCATATTTATGAAAAACCTCCTCTTCTTCAACGATCGGTACTCTGACTTCGATGTTCAACCCTATTGTCTTAAATATGTCAATTCTTCTGGGTGAACTACTAGCCAAAATTATTTTTGAAACCAATTCCTTCTCACCAGAAAAACCACTAAATACATTATTAATAGTATAAAAATTAAGTTAATTCTAGCTCTTAAAGTTTGTAATAATAGCATAAACCTTATTTTGAATATAATTGCTATCATTAATCCTAGGATAGGAATCACTAAACCACCTATTAGCATAGAGTAAGCAATCTTCTGTAACCAGTAGTAAAAAAGCGATCCCCTTTTTGTATTGCTACCAATAAGGACAAGAATTATTAAAGGTATTAT
>JAGGXT010000204.1 GCA_021162905.1 Candidatus Odinarchaeota archaeon
CATAATAACTTTGTTTTATTCAACAAAGCAGAAAAATTAAGACATTTAATAACCAAGAAAGTATTTATAAGGGTGAAAAAATGTCCTCACACCAATATATATCAACGGGATGTTCTCAGTACAGATTGGAATACTACCTTAATACCATAATTACACGCATCAATTCCTTCCTGTCTAAAAACAGAGAAAAACTTCAAAAAGCGGATATCAATGCACTGGAATATTTTGAAAATCTTATAACTAAATACTATAAAAACCCTTATCAAACTGTGGATTTCTGCATCTGTGACTCTAGAACCAGTGAGGACCTAAAAGACGCAATAAGAAAAGCAAACAAAATTCTTGGAAGAGACGAAAGCAGTATACCACAAGTGGCAGATATCTTAATCCACTTTGTCGGTTGTAATATCGCCATAGTAGAAGTTAAAAGGGTCAAAAGTCCAGACCCACGAAAAACAGAAAAAGCCATATTACAAATTCGCAGTCTCTTTAAAATATATAACGAATTATTCGTCTCCGGTAAATTATCTCAGTGGATCTTTGAGTGCACTGGTATAATGCCTACCTTTTATAAAGGAGCTTTAATTAAAAAATACGGAGCAATCGGATTAGTCCATATCAACTACATTGATAGCCACACCAAAGAAAATAGACTTGTAGACAGCTTTATGGGAAGAAAAGGAAAGAAAAGAATAACCCTCGAGAAAAACCCTTATATTATCATTACAGCAAGACTAGAAACTACAAGATTCACAAAACAAACCACACTATTCTAACCACTTACTTAGCTTATCCCACAGACGCTCTACTTCCTCGTACAACTCATTAAGATACGAATCATATGCTGTTAATGTTGCAATAACAAACTTGCTAAGCATATCACGATCCGCAACTATTATACTTGAGGGAACAATCTCTCTAACATTCATTTTGATGGCATTCTCCACAATAAGATCACGTACTTCACTCCTACTCAACTTTCCAGATAGAAGAATCGGGTTTATTGTCTTAAATACCCTCCTCAAACTATCAATCAGGTACTTATGTTTAGAATACGGAGATTCTGTCTTGAGAAGACCACTGTTTGACGAACTGATAACATTAAGTAGATGAGAGATTAGTTTTGGAAGACTTTTTATATTACTAATCGCCATGGCATAACTCCTATCTAATCGCTTCAAAGGCTCAGAGCTTATCGAAAACATCGAGTATTTTACCCTCTTATAAGCATGATACTCTGAGGGCTCTACACCATACCTTTCAGGATGGATTAAATACTCAAAAAGATCAATAAAATCTCTCTCGGTTAGCCCAGTTTCATTTTCTAAATGTCCCATCAAAAATGTAGAAAGATCTATATCCTCTTCCCCCTCAGATCTACTCTCAGCTGGCGATAACAAGTCTATCTTTATGTCCCCATACCTCTTTGGACTATCAAACGATCGCGAGTTCCTAATCGATAAGTACCCTGTCCAACGCTCACCCATTACAGTGCCGACCCACATAATATTTATCGTTAGAGTCGCAGTGTCAAAATAGGGATACCAGATCTTATTCCCACGAATAAAGCGTTTCAACAATGCCACAAACTCTTCAGTCTTCCCTATATCAAACCTCTTATCAATAGAATTATAAAAGTTTGCAATGTATACATGAGACCCCTCTTCCTTGCGCCCCCTTTCAAACGCAAGCCCATTAAAACCAACATAATCAAAATACACATCCCTCAAAATGCCCTTGTAAATAAGAGACTCCAAAGTAAATAACCCATGAGAAAGCAAAGCATATAACCGCTCATACGAATATAAAGCTGGCTCGCCACTCTCTAAAAACGTATAAAACGTCATTTAATCTCACACTCACCTGCTCCTAAATGCAACTCTTATATATAACTAATATATTTTTACCACTACCGTTATACAAAATTTTCCATAAATATAAAAACCTATCACACAATAACTCAAAAACACCTAATCACCCGTCAAACTCGAAATCTTAACCACACTACCCATAATTATCGAAAGAAACGAAAATAACCTCTGAAGCGAAATACCTCCACTAAAAATAAAGGGTATTTAAGAAAGGTCAATAAATGATCCTTTTACCGATATCACCATCTAGGGAGGCTATAATTTCAGATAATTATTGTTTTATAAACCGAAATTAATAAAATATATAATGAATACTTAAAGCTAACTAGGAGCCTATTTTTGTTTTTCTTGAAGAAGTTTTTATGTTCTTTTTACGTCGAATACCTCTCTTATGCTGCCAAAAAGAGGTTACTGAAACCAAGAAAGGTTTATGTTGTTGATGTAGGATTATATAATGCTCTCTTAAAACCTCCTACTTTAAGTTACGGCCATATTGCAGAAAACCCCATATTTTTGCATCTCAAACGATTTACCGATAAGATACACTATTGGCAGGATGAAAAAGGACATGAGATAGATTTTATCGCGGATATCAACGGGACTCTCTACGCAATCGAATCTAAAATTGAAGACACTCAAAGTAACAACGTGTTAAACACGAGTCCTTAAGTATTTCTTTGTTTGCTTTTTTCTTACTTTGTTATCCGTTATCAACACAATAGGAAAATCCTTAATGCCTCAAGTAGCTCATGACATCTCGTATGACTGGTTGAAGTTTTAGATCTTCTTTAAGTCCATTTAGAACTTATCTAGCCTCCCTATTGTTATCAAAGAATATGTATAAATGCTAGCCTCTATTTTGCAGTATTTTAAATATTTTTTCAAAAAGTATTTAGAGAAGTTTCCAGCAAAAAATAATGAAAATATAATCAGCTCTTTGAATCTTTAATGATGAACAGTTTCCAGGGTTGAAGTAAATGATGCATAAAAGGGCATCTTTAGATGATACATCTATTGTTTCTTATATTGTCAGAAAACTGGGTGTTGTCAAAGGAAAGAAAGCACTTCAGAAGATAGTCTATTTTGTAGAATCTGCTGGTGCGCCACTTTCATACGTTTTTAGATGGTGGTTCTATGGGCCATTTAGTAGAGAATTAGACATCGATATTAACTATCTAATTGCGGAGGATACTTTTGACTATCAAATATCTCTTGGTTCAACCGCGACCTTAAAAATAAAAAAGCCAAAAGAGTTGATTGAAGAAAAATTAGTACCCGATGAGCGTGTTAAAAAGAAAATTGATTATATTTTAAACATATTAAAAGATCTTACTGATGATTTTAATCCTCTAAAATTGGAACTTGCAGCTTCAATACACTTTATCGTTAATAATGCCAGCACTCAGGAAGACAAAAGTATTAATAAAGTTATAGAGAAAATTAGAATTGTTAAAGGCAACAAGTTCAGTAAAGACGAGATTCGAGAAATGTATGAAAAACTAAAAAATAGCAGACTCATGAGGGGTTGACTTGCTTGAAAAACCTAAATACTTTAGAGATCCGATACATGGATTTATTGAAGTTTCACCTCTAGAATTAAGAATTATTGAGAATCCCCTCTTTCAGAGACTAAGGCGAATAAAACAGCTAGGGCCAGCTTACTACGTCTTCCATGGAGCTACACACACTCGATTTGAGCACTCTATTGGTGTTATGAGCATCACTAAGAAAATCCTGCAGAATATCAATTTTGCCGATAAAGATGAAAAACAGAAAATAATCTTAGCAGCTTTACTTCATGACATCGGTCAACTTCCATTATCACATACCTTTGAGAAAGTGGTTGAAAAAGAGTATAATATATCTGGTGGTCACGAAAAATATATGGAACGAATAATAACTAAATCAACTATAAGCGATATTTTAAAAGATGCAAGCTTCAGCAAGAAAGATATAAAAGACATCGCCGATTACGCTCTTGGTAGAAATACTAATTTTCTCTTCGGCTCGCAAATAATTCACTCTGAGCTTGATGCTGATAGAATGGATTATCTTTTAAGAGATTCTCTTTTCTGTGGCGTTAAGTATGGCATCTATGATTTAGATAGACTCCTAATGTCTTTTGTCCTTCATACCGATAAACAGACATTAGTGGTTGCAAAGAAAGGCATTTATGTTGCAGAAGAGTTTGTTTTAGCAAGACTTTATATGTACAGACAAGTCTATATTCATAAGACTAAGCGTGCGTTTGAAATAATTGTTAGTGAGATAATGAAAAATCTACTGGGTGATATTATCTACTACCCAACAAACTTAACCAAACTCGATGAAAACGAACTAATAGATAAAGATGATTATTGGCTAATCTCAGAGTTTCGATCAATCTTAAAAAACAGTTCTAATATTGATGAGCGTACGAAAAAGCTGATCAAAATGTATCTTTATAGAAAACCAATTAAAGTTGTTGATTACGTTGAAGAAAGTATTGATAAAATCGATCAGAAATTCAGCTCTAAATACCATTTGTATAAGAACTTGCTTAAGAGACATGATTTCCTTAAAAAGCTGCCAAGCCTTAATATCACGGAAAATGACATTTTTATTGATGAACCCAGAATTAATGTAAAACAGTATCCTTACAAATTTCAACCAGCACAATTTGAAGAGGAAGGACAAATACCAATTCTGATATACGAAAAAGAGGATTCTACAGAACCTGTTGATATCGCTACTAGAAGAGGATCAATAATACGCAACATATCTTCCAAACTCTTGGGTGTCGTCCGTGTTTATACCTTCGCCGAATATTTAAATCAAGTTAAAAGCGTGCTAGAAAAAATTTCCTAAAGCAAGAAAATACAAGCTTGACAAGAATGTGATCTTTGTAATATGAGTACCCATCACGAGTTCACTCCTAGTGGCTTTGATAGAGAAATATGAGTTTTCACTCATCTAAGTCTTCATTATCAAGCGCAAATGCTCTTTGACTGGAACTACTATCAAAAGAGAAAGAACATGAGAAATTGTTAAAAGATGGTCTTATCGCTGGGATTATAGAGAGCATACACATTAAGATTAAGAGACTACATAACAAAAAGCAGGTTAGGAGAAGGTAATAACGTTTTTCGATATTCGATCAAACCTCAAAAATTATCTTACTTATTACATCTTTTGCTGGAATTTTCGTTGCGTGCATATATTTAAATTTCAAATTGTGCAATTGACCTTCGCAAAATCACATATGCTAAAAATTAAATTAAATTGGTTGCAGAAAGAGTAAATAAGTGATGGAATGTCAATAAGATTATTCTATAAATTCAAAAAATTTAGAACTCTTATTAAGAATATCAAATATGGCGTCCTAATTTATTAAAATCCCCTTCTTAGGAGCAAAAACATCTCGCTCAAAGTGAGGTTCCATTACAATTATATCGCTCTTAAACACACGAGTGTATGCATAAAAAGTCTCGGTCTCGTTATTCTGATATCCTCAGGAGCTGCATAAAATCCTTTCCTCTCAATTTACTAACTATATAATCCACCACTGCCCCTTCTTTGTGAAAAACTCAATAAACTCCTTTATCATTGTTTCTGGAAATGCTGCAGGATGAAGGATCTTCTCGGTGGAGGATTATGAATAAACCACGACTTTGAACTAACTTTTTTATTCTCTGGACGATTATAACTAGTAACCTTGTTACCCTTAGAATCATAAACGGCCCATAACTTCGTAAACTTTATCCATTCCTTTCCACTCCACTCATTAAGTTTATTTCCAGTTTTATTCCTGGAAACTCACTATAAATAGAAGTAAAGTTATTTTGTATATATTTACTCCCATACGAGATATAAGAAATCTCACCGAAAAATAAAACTCGGTCCAATTCTTAAAGTTGAGAAAGATCCCCTAAGCTAGAACCGAATAATAATTAATATGTTCAACCCTCACTCTAAAAAATAGTTGCAGCGATTAAAACATTAAAAATGACAAGAAGATGGTGATGTCGGAGGATAGATGATATAACATCATTTTGATGCTTAATAGTTTGAGAGTCATGGTTCCCTGCCAAATTACCATTCGAATGAATGCCAATAGCACCTCACTCAAAATTTCACAACCCCAATAGTATTTACTAGTTGCTAGACTAACCAACACTGCCTATCACCAAAGGTCTGAAAACTCCAGCAAATCATCTAAAATCACCTACCCCAAATTTACTCTTCGACATCGCAAAATTTATAAAACCCTTGACTAAAGTTTATTTTGACCCTTGTGAATATTTACACACCGCGACCCACGACGGCCGACGGCTAGATTGGGGGCCAAGCCCCTAAAATGAAACGCCAGCCACGGGTCGCGGCACACCCCATGAGGTTCTGAGAAAACGGCCATCCGGCCGCACTCTCAGAACTGATGTAGGCCCGATTCCCCCGTATCCACCCACCCAAACCCATCCTTGCGGCCACTCCCAAAACTGGTTGATCCTGCCAGGCCCGACTGCTATCGGGGTGGGACTAAGCCATGCGAGTCGGCGTCCCGAGCCACGGCGGGACGCGGCGCACGGCTCAGTAACACGTGGACAACCTGCCCTCGGGAGGGGGATAACCTCGGGAAACTGAGGCTAATCCCCCATAGGTGAGGAGGCCTGGAACGGTCCCTCACCGAAAAGGTGCGGCACCATGCTGCCGTTACCGCCCGAGGATGGGTCCGCGGCCGATCAGGTTGTTGGTGGGGTAACGGCCCACCAAGCCGACGACCGGTACGGGCCGTGAGAGCGGGA
>JAGGXT010000144.1 GCA_021162905.1 Candidatus Odinarchaeota archaeon
ACATTATATAATATATATTATAATATAATAATTAAATAAATCACAAGTTGTGGTGATCATATGGAGAGAATAGGATCCGTTACCGTATATTTTGATGAAGATGCAGATCTTAGTATATTAAAAGATAAGATAATTGGAATTATTGGCTATGGAAATCAAGGCCAAGCTTGGGCTTTAAATCTTAGAGATAGCGGTCTTAATGTAATAGTGGGAAATATAGAAGATAAATATTGGGATATGGCAGCAAAAGATGGCTTCAAAGTTATGCCCATCAGTGATGCTGTCAAAAAGGCGGATGTTATTTGCTTATTAATTCCTGATGAAATAATGCCAGAAGTTTATAAGTCCGAAATCGAAAGCTATCTCACTGCTGGAAAGACTTTATGTTTCGCTAGTGGATATAATATAACATATGGATTCATAAACCCTCCAGACTACGTAAATGTAATACTAGTAGCACCAAGAATGATAGGTAAAGGTGTTAGAGAACTATATAAGGAGGGACGAGGAGCACCTGCACTTATAGCTGTTAGAGATAAGTCCAAAGACTTAGAGCTTAAAATTGCATTGGCCTTGGCGAAAGGAATCGGGTTTACAAGAGTAGGTGCCTTTGAATCTAGTTTTGAGGAAGAAACAATATGTGACCTTATATCCGAGCAAGTTATGGGTGCCATAACTTTAGCCGCACTGAAAATGTCTTTTGAAACAGCTATAGAAGCTGGAGTTAGACCAGAAATTGAAGTACTGGAACTTTATGTCTCTGGTGAAGTTTTTGAGATGTGGAAAGCAATTTTTGAAATGGGATACCTTGAACAAGCAAAACTTCATTCCACCACAAGTCAATATGGCACTCTCACTAGACAAGAGATTTTCTCTTCCAGCGAGATAAAAGATAAAATAAAGTGTATAGTCAATGAAATAGTCACAGGGAAATTTGCCAAAGAGTGGAAATTAGAACAACAGGCAGCATATCCCGTATTTTCAAAATTAAAGGAGCTTACAGCTAAACATCCGATCTTTAAGGCTGAAGAGAGAGTTAGGGAATTATTAAAAAAACGAGGATATATTAAGAAATTACGGGTAATGTGGGTGTAGATGCATGCCCGATGGTTTTATGGGATATATTCTACATATAGATCTAACAAAGAAAAAATATCATGTTGAGAAACTTCACGAATCTATGTATAAGGAATGGTATGGCGGCTATGGGCTGGGAGTAAGACTTCTCTATGAAAAGATACCTAAGGATGTTGATCCACTATCCTCAGGTAACGTTTTAGGATTTATGACCGGCATACTTACAGGAACGCGAGCACCATTTAGTGGATCATTCCATGTTATAGGAAAATCTCCAATAACGGGAGGATGGGGTGACTCTAGATGTGGTGGTTACTTTGGCCCTGAGATAAAACGTGCAGGGTATGATGGAATTTTAGTTTATGGCAGAGCTGAAAAGCCAGTATATTTATGGATAACTGAAGACTCTATAGAATTTCGGTCTGCAGAACACATTTGGGGCCTTACGGTATCAGAGACTGAAAATGTAATCCGTGATGAGCTAGGTGATAAAGGGGTGAAGATAGCTGCTATTGGACCTGCGGCTGAGAAACTTTCTTTAATCTCTGGAGTTATAACGGACTCTGGTAGAGCTGCAGCGAGATCTGGATTAGGAGCCGTTATGGGCTCAAAGAATCTTAAAGCTATTGCAATTAGAGGGCATAAAGAAATCCCAGTAAATAATCTAGATGGTCTCCTAGAATTGCGAAAACAATTCATTAAAATAGGAACAAAGAATCCAGCGTGGGATATGCTCTCAAAATATGGAACATGTGGAGGTACAGCGGGCTGCATAATGATAGGGGACGCTCCAATAAAAAACTGGAGCGGCGCACCAGAAGATTTTCCAAATAGTAAAAAGATAAGCGATGAGGCTGTTATAAAATTCCAAAAAAGAAAATATGCATGTTATGGTTGCCCAGTTGGGTGTGGTGGTATTGTCGAGATAGGTGATGATCAGAAAATAATTGCTCATAAACCAGAGTATGAAACCTTAGTTGCTTTAGGTTCAAATTGCTTAAATGACGATTTAGAGTCCATAATCAGGATGAATAATATATGTAATGAGTATGGACTCGATACCATTTCAACAGGCTCTACACTAGCATTTGCGCTTGAACTATATGAGAAAGGAATCCTAACTAAGGAAGATTTAGGTGGGATTGAACTAAAATGGGATAATAACGAGGCAAAAGAGGAATTGGTGCTTCTAATAGCTAAACGTGAAGGCTTTGGCGAGATTCTTGCTGATGGTTCCAAATTTGCAGCTGAAAGAATAGGAAAAAGTAGTGAGAAATATGCCATGCACGTCGGTGGACAAGATTTACCAATGCATGATCCAAGAGCAGGTCCAGGTCTTGGAGTGACATATGTTTCAAATGCAACTCCTGCTAGACATACTCAAGGAACTGAAGGATATTCTGAGATATGGGGGTCTCCACTATTTCTGCCTGGAATTGGAACATTTAAAATAGAAGACAAATATAATCCCCACGGGAAAGCTGAAATTCACTGGCTGGTGACAAACTTCACACATGCTTTTCACTCACTTGGAATATGTAGCTTCTGGAACTGGGCAGGAGAAATAGAGGGAGTACCAACACCAATGGAATTTATAAAAGCCGTTACTGGCTGGAATGTTTCACCCGAAGAATTTCTAACAATAGGAAATAGAATTGGAACCCTAAGATGGTGCTTCAACATTCGTGAGGGACTAAAGCCAAGTGATTTTAAATTGCCAGATAGAATTTTAGGAAAACCTTCTATGGAGAAAGGTCCCCATAAGGGATTAATATTAAATCTCGAGCCTAGGGTGCGAGAATACTTTGAATATGAAGAATGGGACTACATAACAGGAAGACCATCGAAGGGTAAACTAAAAAGATTGGGGCTTGATTTCGTGATAACAGACTTATACAAGTAGCTTATTTTTTATTATCTGTTTCTACGCCTTTTTCTCTTTAATGTTTTTCGCGCTCCTAGCTTATC
>JAGGXT010000251.1 GCA_021162905.1 Candidatus Odinarchaeota archaeon
AGATAAAAATTACAAAAAATAGAAAATTCAAAAACACAAAACTTTTTTATAATGTGAGCGTTTAATGAAACTATAAAGCGGTCTTTGAGGGACAAAAATGTCAAAGGATAAGATTTATGGTGCTGGGTTATTTATAATTGCAATAGTAGTCCTCTTATACTATACATATTGGGTTATAGTAATGCCTATTTTTGGTGATGTACTTAACTTAAGTTGGCTTTTTCTAGGAGAAGAGTGGGCATGGCGATTACCACTATGGCTAGCAATTACCGTAGTTTTGCTTATAGCGGCATGGATTGGCTGGACTATGTTAACTACACCTCCTCCAGAGCCATTAGAAGAATTAGAGGTTGAAGAGATAACAGAAGAAGAGGAAAAGAAAGAGGAAGAGAAGAAAGAAGAAACAACTCAATGATTTTGTTTGAAATATCATTATCTACAAATTTTCTTTCTTTTTGTATTTTATTGTATAGAGGTGTAAATTTTGATAACATTTAAAAATAAGACAATAGTGGTTACTGGTGGCTGTGGTTTTATAGGTAGCCACTTAGTTGATAAACTTATTAACTTAGGGGCTACAGTAATAGTAATTGACAATTTGATTTCATCAACGACTGAGTACATAGAAAGATATATAGGAAAAGAGAATTTCTGGTTCTATGAGGAGGACATAAGAGATTTCGAAGCTATGTGCGATATCTTTAGTAGGCATGATATCGATATTGTTTTTCACTTTGCAGCGGACCCTGATGTGAAAAACAGTGTTGAAAAGCCATTTCTCTCATTCTATATAAATGTTGAAGGCACGTTAAACATTCTCGAAGCTATGCGAAAAAATGATATTGATACCATCATTTTTGCATCCTCTGGGGGGACTCTCTATGGGGATGTTGAAGAATTTCCAGTGACTGAAAATACACCACCAAAACCAATTTCGCCCTATGGAGCTTCAAAAGTGTCTGGAGAAGCTTATCTATCAGCTTACGTAGGTGCATATGGTTTTTCTGCAATTTCATTAAGGTTAGCAAATATTTTTGGACCGCGTTCTACACATGGGGTAATGTTTGATTTTTTCCACAAGTTAAAAAAGAACAAAAATGAGTTACTAATCCTAGGGAATGGACTTCAACGAAAGTCATACCTGTATATATCTGATTGTATTGATGCTATTATGGCTATTACTAATCATATTAACAAAGGATTTGATGCCTATAACATTGGTTCAGAGGAGTGGTACACAGTAAACGAAATAGCAAATCTTATAGTAAAAGCTTTAGGTTTATCTAATGTAAAATTTAAGTACACAGGAGGAGAGAGAGGCTGGGCTGGAGACGTCAAGAGAATACTTCTTTCCATTGATAAACTAAAGTCAATTAATTGGAAACCTAAAGTAAGCTTTGAAGAAGGTGTTAAGAAATACGTGTCATGGCTGAAAGAAAAATATGGGTGGCCCTGATTAAATAATTCCTATTTCTTTCAGCGTCTTTTTCAAGATTCTGCATTTTTTCTGAAATTCTTTTTTACTTACTGTATGCCATAGATGGCACTCTTTATCAATAATACATTTTCTTTTAGAGATGTCGTAAATAACTGGGTAGACCCTGCAACCAATTGGTCTATAGGGGTATATGGTACATCTCTTTTTTAATGGATCCCAGAAAACACAATGTCCGTTTATATTCTTTAATTTTAATAATTTCCCATCAACTCTAACAAAGAAGTCCTTTGAGAATCCAAGTTTCTGTATTCTTCTTATATCATTTTCTGTGAGCAACATTTCCGTTTCTTGGCAACAGTAGCCACAATGATCGCAGAGCATAAAAATCACTTAATTTTTCATCCTTTATATTGTCTTTATCATTCTTCATATCTTTATTATATTAAAAAAATAAAGTGTAATGTATATTCTATTATAAGATATACATTCTTAGAAGATATTATGGTGATGTGTTTATGCGATTCGGAGTTGTAGTGTTTCCTAGAATGAAAGTCAGTGAGATTATATAAGGGGTTAGCTGAAAAATATGGTTTTGATTGCATCTGGATGGCAGATGAATCACCATCACTAGGCTATAAAGATGCTTTTGTCTTACTAACGGCACTTGCAATGAATACAGAAAAAGCAGTTATAGGCACATCAATCATAAATCCGTATACTCGACATTCGGCTATAGTAGCTAATGCTTTTGTATCACTCTGGGAATATGCAAAAGATAGGCTAATTGTTGGTATAGGTGCTGGTGGAATATTAACATTAGGACCTTTAGAAATCAAGATGTGGGAAAAACCAATAAAAGCCGTACGTGATGCTGTTATTGTAATGAGAAAACTATTTGCAGGTGGAACTGTAAATTTTGAAAATGAATTCTTCAAGGTTGTAAACCTAAAATTGGAACCCACTCCTCTTAACAATACCAATCTATATTGCAGCTCGCAGTCCACAGATGCTTAGACTTGTTGGAAGATATGGTAATGGTGCTTTATTGTCGGCTCCAATCAATTATGTTGAACCATCTATAAAAACGGTAGTTAAGGCTGCAGAAGCTGCTGCCAGGAGTGCTAAAGATATAGATTTTGCTGATTGGTACCTGTTGGAATCGACTATGATAGAGAAAAAGCAAGGGAATCTGTTAAAAAGGAAGCTGCACTAGTTGTTTCATTCTTCCCAGATTACATGATTGAAAGCGCAGAAGTAAGTTTGGAAAAAGCAGAAAAAAATTCGCAAATATGTGAGAAGTAGACAAACGGACAAAGCAGTAGAGTTGATCGATGATAAAATAATAGACCAGTTTTCCATATCAGGAACGCCAGAAGATGTGATAGATAAATTAGAAATGCTAGAGAAGAAGGGACTTACACATATTATGGTTGGAGACCCCTTCAGACCATATCCTAAGAAGTCTCTAGAAATACTAGGTGATAAAGTAATTCCAGTATTGAAGAAATTAATCGTTTATGAGCTAAATCTTAAGAATTGGACGTTAGTAGTTTATCTATGCTTACTAAAGAGATTAAAATGACAGAGTAGCTAGCAATGATTACTAATTGCTATCTTTGTATATCATTTTTCCATAAATCGCCTGCCCGAATGATATTCCTCCATCACCTGGCGGGACTCTCTGGTGAGTTATAAAAGTTAGATTGCTTTTTGTAACAATTTTTCTCATTGCCCTTGTGATTATTGAATTGTAAGCAACTCCTCCAGTAAATAATATCTTACTTAGACCATTTTCTCTAGCTATCTGGACTGCAATATCACCTAACTTTTCTCCAATAACATGTTGTAATGTAGCTGCAATGTCATATACGTTCTTACCATCATTTTTTAACTCTAAGACTTCATAAAGAAGCTGTGGAGTATCCAGTATTATACCATCTTTGGAATTAATTATAATTTCTAAGTTGTTAAGAATATCATTTCTAATTTTACCCATGCATCCTGCAGCTTCAAGTTTTATTGCTGGCTCCCCCTCATAAGTTCTCAGATCACATATTCCTAAAATAGTTGATACAGCATCCAAAAATCTGCCTAAACTTGAAGTCATAGGAGTGTTAATTCTACCCCTTATCTGCTTGATTACTATATCTATCTCTTTCTCACTATACTTAAAAGAACTTTTATAGAGGCTTAGAATTTCTCTAAGTTCGTCATAACTAAGAATCCCACTAAGTAAACCAGCAACCATTCTAATTGGATATTTTGTAGCTAAATCGCCTCCTGGCATTGGGACATATTTTAAATGTCCTTCTCTTCTATACTGCGTATAGTTTGCAATAAATATCTCTCCTCCCCAAGCATTACCATCATCGCCTAAACCAAATCCATCTGCCGAAATAGCTACTACCTCCTCCTCTGGAGATATTCCACATTCACCTAATAGTGACACAACATGAGCGTGATGATGTTGGATCGTATAGTGCGGAATGCTTAGCTCGCTACTTATTTTTTCTGCAAGTTTAGTAGTGTAAAACACTGGATGGGCATCAGAAACAACAGCATGTATTTCCCTTGCAACAATAACTTTTTTAAAATTATCAATAGCATTTTCTAAGAAGGTGATCATTTCCAGATTTTCAACATCACCAATATGTTGCGAAATATACGCGTGTTTGCCCTTTAATATCGTAAATGTAACATTTAACTCTGGGCCTAATGCTAAGATTGTAATATCGTCGTTCCTAAAGAATGGAATTTCTATAGGTTCTGGAACATAACCTCTTGATCTTCGTAAAAATACAGTCTTTCCATCTATGATCTTCACAACAGAATCATCATTCCTATTAACGATTCTTCTATTATGAAGAAGGAAGTAATCAGCTATATTTTTCAACTGTTTAAAAGCCTCTTCGTTTGTAATAGCCATGGGCTCGCCTGGATAGTTCCCGCTTGTCATAACAAGTGCTGGATCTTTTGTGTAATGCATTAAAATTTCATGGATCCCCGAATATGGTAACATAACTCCAATTGTATCTAGACCTGGTGCTAAATGCTCTGATAAGGGAAACGGTATTTTCTTTTTTAAAATTACAATAGGTCTTCTATAAGATAGGAGAAGCTCTTCTTCAACCTTATCTAAGACCGCAAAGCTTCTAATGGTTTCTATATTTTTTGCCATTATAGCAAATGGTCTTTGAGGTCTTCTTCTACGTTTTCTTAAAAGGATTATTGGGTCATCATCCGTTGTCTTTGTAGCAAGATGGGTTCCGCCTATTCCTTTTATTGCAACTATATATCCCTCTTCTATTAGCTTGGCAGCCTCTCTTATAGGGTTCTTGACATCAATAATCTCACCATTTTTTTCATAGAGGATCATTCGTGGTCCGCATTTCGGACAACATATTGGTTCAGCGTGATAACGTCTATCTAGAGGGTTCGTGTATTCACTATAACATTCTTCGCACATGGGGAAGTCTCTCATACTAGTTCTCTCTCTATCATATGGCAACTCTTCTATCACGGTGAATCTGGGACCACAATGGCTGCAAACAATAAATGGATACATATACCTTCTATCATTGGGATCAAAGAGCTCATGTTTACATTTGTCACACAGAGCTATATCTGGAGGAATGTATGATACTCCCTTGGACTTGAGAGATTTATCACTTGGTTTAACTTCAAATTTATCAAACTCTCCTGTATATTCTTCCCAATTTATTACAAGTTCGCTATAATAAGCTAATGGGGGTTTATCGTTTTTTAGAGAATCTATAAATTTAAGGATCCTACTCTTTTGTCCTTCAACAATAATTTTTACTCCTGCATCCCCAAGATTAAGAACGTATCCAACTAGACCATATTTAACAGCAATTCTATAAACAAATGGTCTAAATCCGATTCCTTGAACAACACCGCTGCAAAGGATAACAGCTCTCTTTAAGCTCTCATTATTTTTCAAAAATCAACCCTCGCTAAAATAAGCACTAATTTCCCTTAACAATTTTAAAGTTTCTTCAGCTTCCTCAGGTCTCAACTTTTCAATTGCATATCCTGCATGAACAATAACGTAATCACCAACCTTTACATCATCTAATAGTGCTATAATAGCTTCTCTCTCTACACCACCAAAGTCAACTATTGCTATTTTTCCTTTTATTTTAACAATCTTTCCGGGTATACCTAAACACAAATCTTTTCCCTCCTATGGTTTTATTGTTACACCTCTATATTTATACCATATTCTACATGTGCCCTCATGAGAAACCATGCATGGCCCGTATGGTCTCTGTGGGGTACATGCTTTCCCAAACATAGGGCACTCGGGTGGTTTTATTTGTCCAAGTATTACCTTATTACAAGAACATCCTGGAGCTATGTCAAGCGAGGGTTTTTCCAACTTTATTTCGAAATTCTTTCTAGCATTATGATCATCAAATTCTTTTCTTAGCTCCAGTCCAGATTTCGGTATAACTCCTAATCCTCGCCAAGCCGCATCTATAGTCTCGAAAGCCTCATATAAAATTTTCTGAGCTTTTTTATTTCCCTCATATGTTACCGCTCTGCTATATTCATTTTCAACTTTGGGCTCATTTTCTTTCAATTGTTTCAAAATCATCACAATAGCAAATAGAATATCTATAGGTTCAAATCCTACAATTACGACAGGCAGTTTATATTTCTTCGGAAATATTTCATATGGTTTTACCCCGATTATTGTTGAAACGTGACCTGGGGCTATAATTCCGTCTATCATTATTTTTCCTGAGGATAGAAGAGCATCCATAGCTGGAGGAATTAATCTATGAGATGAATATACATAAAAATTCTCAGGAAGCCCATCAACTATTTCAGAAGCCACACCAGGAGCCGTTGTTTCAAAACCAACAGAGAAAAAGATTATTTTTTTCGTAGGATATTTTTCCGCAAGCTTTATAGAATCATGAGCGCTGTATACTATAACTACATTAGCACCACTAGCTCTAGCTTCCCACAAGGATGTTTCAGTAGCTGGAGTTTTTACCATATCACCATATGTTGCAACTATGATATCCTTCTGCTTTGAAAGGTATATTACCTCATCGATATCCTTTGCGGGACATATGCAGACTGGACAACCAGGACCCGCTATCAAATCTATTGTTTCGGGAAGCAAATTTCTTAAGGCATATCTTGCAATTGTATTTTCGTGAGTTCCACAAACATGCATGATTTTTATAATTTTGTCTTTTGGTGCAAATTTTCTTATCTCTTCTACAATTCTCGCAGCAATTTCTCTGTCCCTGAATTTTTTCAAAATTTCCAAGATTTATACACCACCTTAGCATATTCGAGGTAAGGGTTCTCCTAATGGTTTTTCTAAAAATCTAGTGCTTCCTATTTCCGTTCTGAGAAACACTTTTCCGGGATGCTCTTTCCTTACTTCTCCAATAATTGCAGCGTCTTTTCCATGTTTTGTTCTTCTAATGGCGTTTAACACATCCTCAGCTGTATTAGCATCTGTTACTATAATGGCTCTACCTTCGCAGATCAACTCAAGTGGATCAATTCCTAACATCTCACAGGCTGCTACAACAGCATCCTTAATTGGTATTTTTTCCTCATCTAACCATATTCCAACGCTTGATTTTTCAGCAATTTCATATACCGCTTGGACTATTCCACCCCTAGTTGGATCTTTCATTGCATGAATTCCTCCAATTTTCAAAGCCGCTTCTACAACATCCCATATTGGTGCAACATCTGACACTATTTTTGTTTCGAATTCCAAACCTTCTCTTGCGGACAAAAGTGCAATTCCATGTTCTCCAATAGTCCCTGTCACTATAACTTTATCTCCTGGTTTAGCTCCACTATCTAGTATTGGATTTTTGGTTTGCAGAATACCTATTCCTGTGGTTGATATTACTATTTTATCAAGCTTGCCTTGAGGCATAACCTTGAAATCTCCTGCGATTATTGCCACGCCCACCTCTCCTGCAACTTTATTCATAGAATTAAGTATTTGTTGTAAATCGCTCACTTTAAAGCCCTCTTCCACTACTATTGTGTCCAAAATTGCAATTGGTTTAGCACCCATGACTGCAACATCATTTATTGTACCACTAATTGCTAAGCTGCCAATATCACCACCTGGGAAAAATATAGGATCTACTGTATGGGCATCCGTAGTTACAACAATCTCATGTCCATCAATTTTCATAGATGCACCATCATCAAAAGCGTCAAGACCAATACCGTTTAAGACGCGTCTTAGTGTAAAGTATCTTATTATGTTTTTTTGAATAAATTCTTCCATTACAGCTCCGCCTGAACCATGAATAATTGAAATTACCTCATCTTTTAGCATTTTAAGCACCATGATATTTTTGAAGAAAATCAACGATTAAATATAAAAAGATAAGGTTTTTTAATAATACCTTACATATAAATAGAT
>JAGGXT010000035.1 GCA_021162905.1 Candidatus Odinarchaeota archaeon
AAAATAGGGTGAGCTAATTTGATTTACTCTAGAAAATCAATTAGAATTGGTTCAAAAATAATTTCTGAAGATGGTGCGCCATTCATTGTTGCTGAAGCAGGGGTAAATCATGAAAATGACATAGAAAAAGCAAAGTTGATGATTAGACAGGCTGCAGAGGCTGGTGCTGATGCTATAAAATTTCAAACATATAAGGCTGAAACATTGGCATCAAGGTATTCACCAGCTTATTGGGATACTAGAAAAGAGCCAACAAAAAGCCAATATGAACTTTTTAAAAAATATGATAAATTTGGAGAGGAAGAATATGAAGAATTAGCAAGATATGCAAGAAAACACGGCATATATTTTTTATCAACACCGTTCGATGAACGAGCAGTAGATTTTCTTTATGATCTAGTGCCTGCGTATAAAATTGCATCAGCAGATATAACTAACATACCTTTTATAAAGTACATTGCAAGAAAAGGAAAACCAATTTTCTTATCAACTGGCGCATCAACAATTGGAGAAATAGAAAAAGCAATTAGAGCTATCGAAGAAGAAGGTAATGAGGATATAGTTCTTCTTCATTGCATACTAAATTACCCTACAAGATACGAGGACGCCAACCTACTTATGATTAAACATTTACAAAAAGTGTTCCCAAAGTACTTAGTGGGATACTCTGATCATACACTCCCAGATGAAAGTATGATTGTACTAACAACTGCATATTTACTTGGCGCAAGAGTTATAGAGAAACACTTCACTTTTGATAAGACGCTACCTGGAAATGACCACTATCATGCAATGGATTTTCATGATCTTAAGCGATTTGTTGAGAATATAAAAATTGTGAGGAAAATATTAGGGAAAGAATATAAAAACTTCATTGAGAGCGAAATACCAGCTAGGAGATATGCTAGAAGAAGTTTGGTTGCTACAAGAGACATTCCTAAGGGAACAGTATTAACAAGAGAAATGTTAACTGCTAAACGACCAGGAACTGGGATAAGCCCAGAGTTCTTAAATATTGTTATTGGCAAAAAAGCAAAGCGTGATATAAAAGAGGATGAAATATTAAATTGGGACGATATTTGCTGATATGGACTTATTTTCCAAAAAACCGTATTTTACTATGAAGAAGCTAACTATTTATCTAAGAATGTTCATTTGATTTTCTCAAAAGCTGCTCAATAACATCAATTACGCGCTTCGTAGCCTTACCATCAATCTTATAAACATGCTCGTAAACAAATTTTTTTCTCCTCTCAGCCAATTTAATTTGTACATTCTTATCAAATAAAGCCATTTTTATTGTCTGGAATAGTTTATCTGCACTATAAACCCCTAGAGCGGCTCCTTCTTCGACCCATGGTAATACTTCAGGCAGATTAAATAAGTTTACTACGACAACAGGCTTATTCAAAATCATTGCTTCTAAAATAGTAGTCGAAGTTGCTGAAATAAATAAATCACAAGCGTAAATAGCTTCATATGTATCCGATTTTGGAGGCAATACAATTGCATCAACTCCGATATCTTTAAGTTTCTGTTTATGCCATGCTTGATCCTCTCTTGGATGAGGTTTTACAACTATCTGTACGCTTTCGATTTTCTTAAGTGCATTTAATACTTCAACTAAAAAGCATGTTCTAATATCTTCTATGGGAAAAGGTTGAGTTGCAATTAGAGCTATCTTCTTATTAATATCTAATCCATATTTATTGCAAAAAACAGCTTTGCTATAAATTTTATCTGCAAATTTTAAGATATCATATCTTGGCGCTCCAGTTACTACAACTGCTGATTTGGGATATGAACTAAGCTGAGTGAGCAACCATTGATAGTACGGCCCATAGACAGCAGTTTTTGTAGGTATAGGCACGTATTGGAACGATACGGCACCATCTTGAGATATTTCATCTCTTAGATACATATATCCTGGATGATATTTGCTGATTATACCATGCTGTAATGCAAGAACTGGTATTTTCTTTAAAAGAGATGCAAAAATTAACGCCCTTTCAAAACCACCATATTCATGAATCATGATTACAAGTTTTGGCTTTTCAATATCTAAAACACGTAAAGATAGCTCATAATACAAAACCATCATTGGAAGATACATTTTGTAGTAATATTCAAAATAATCTCTAAATTGATTTAAAATGTTGACACCTTGATATGTGAAGATTTCCCGTGCAAATTTACTTGTGCATAATGATTTCCAGATTTTTATAAAATGCCTTCTGGCTTTTATAACTTGGATTAGAATATCCCATGAAAAATAATACTCTAAGGGTTTAAAAAAGCCAACACTTTGACTATGGCTCATTTCAATAGCAGTTTTAAGACGTTTGAAGAATGATATCCCAAAAGGATAAACAGATATATGTTGAAGGTCAGAACGTATTTCAATCAGATTCCTAATGACAATATCAAGCATAGAATGTCCCTTTCTATTTCTTTTAGTTATTGGATCACGAATATTCCCCCACGCATTAAATTGGGCGGTGAATAATATACTTATTTTTGAATTTCTTCTTTTTATGCGG
>JAGGXT010000322.1 GCA_021162905.1 Candidatus Odinarchaeota archaeon
AATATATAAGATTGCTTTTATTTTTTTATCTTCAATTATTCTTATGCTTTGAATACCCACAACATTGCATCCAAGGCTTAATGTTATTGGAAAGAAAGACTTTCCAGAGAATCCAAAATATCTTAAAATTTTATCCATTGAAAAAGCTAATCTTGCCATTAATCCAGAATTCTCCAAAATTGTAAATGCAAAGTAAAACAGTAGTATATAAGGAATAAATGAGACTAACGTTGCCGTTGCTCCTATTAATCCACTATCGGATACTATGAATGATATTATAATTGGGTTGATATTTAATCCAACTAAATAACTTTCAGCTGATTCTGTTAATAAACTAAATAATAAATCAATATATTCAACAAAGAAGTTGCCAATAAAGAAAACAACCCAGAACAGTACTATAAAAGTAATAGCTGTAGTCACAAATTGAAAAATAGGATGCAAAACAATAGTGTCTATTTTTTCAGTTAATGCGTTGGTTAGCGTCTTTTTACTTACATATTTCTCTATTAGTTCATCAACAATCTTATATCGCTCGTTTATTATCAGCAAGGGGGGATCTTTTTTAAAAAATTCATGTATTCTGTCATGAATTTCCCTAGCCTTAACGATCGCTTCAGGGATCTTAAGCGTAAGAAGGTCTACTATATATCGATCTCTTTCCAAAAGCCTGATTGCAACCCATCTAGGTGGATATTCCTTAATTTTCCCATCTATTATTAATTCAAGTTCACTTAGAAGCCTTTCCAGCTCTAGATCATACTTTATTTGATATGCTTTAAATTTCCCTTGTGCCACACTCAGTATCGCATTAAGAAGATCATCGATTCCTTCCTTATATAAAGCACTTATAGGGACAAATGGTATATTAAGAGCTTTAGATAGGCCTCTGAAGTCTATTTTTAATCCAGCATTTCGAGCTTCATCGATCATATTTACTGCAACTACAACATTATTAGTTAACTCTAAGACTTGAATTACGAGATACATATTGCGGGATAATGTCGTTGCCGATGTTACAACAACTACTACATCGGGTTTTTCCTTAACTATAAAATCGCGAGCAACTATTTCCTCATCTGTAAATCCAGAAAGACTGTAGGTTCCTGGCAAGTCAACAAGCTCAAATTCAATATTTTTATAAGTAATCTTTCCAAAAGCTAACTCGACGGTTTTCCCTGGCCAATTCCCGATATGTTGATGTGCACCAGTTAATGCATTAAATAGTGTGGACTTGCCTACATTAGGATTTCCAGCAAAAGCCACTCTAATTTTTTCTTTCTTATTATACTTTTTTTCCATATTTTGACACCTTATTATCTCTCACTTTATAATTCTCTTCACGAATATATTAGAGGAAACTCTAGGATTGAGACCGAATCGTGTTCCCATGACTTCAACAACCACATATCCAAACTGATTAAGAATTACTTTTACTCTATTACCAGGCATTATTCCAAGTTCTGACATCCTCATAAAAAGACCAGGAGGAAGATTCACATACTTTATTTCTACTAAAGAATTCGGTGGAATTAATGATAATGGAATTACATCGGGCATCGGAGGCGGCGGTAGTGGTGTTCTATGTCCGTGTCTTCGCCGTGGCATCTCTTTTTCACCTAAATTTAAGTTTGCCTAAAAATTTTTTAGATATAATTTAAAGTTTATGTATGTTTGTGAATAAAGCTATTTATTTGTACTGCTTGTAAGAAAGAGTGTTAGGGGGCAAAAAAATATAAAAAATAAATTATGCCCCCTAACATCATTACGCTGAGATATGAAGCACATATGGTAAAAAAATTCTAAGCAGAAACATTACTATAGGATATGACCATAATTATATGTAGGACTAATACTAATCTTTTCGGTGATAGGGTGTAAGGTATGAAAGTACTAGAAATTCAATATAAGGAGATTACTAATTATTTTAGCAAATTTTTAAAAAGACAGGAAGAAGTTATTTTGGAAGATGGCATTTTTTATTACCAATTTGGCATCCTGGACTTAAAAAATCAAGAACTGGTTCCAAACTATGTCTCTCTTAGAGATAATAGTTTACTCCATGCTATTGGCAGAAGAGAAAGCCCATCACCCAATGATATTAGAGATTCTTTATTAGCATCAAAATGTCTTCCTTTTAAAGGATTGGAGAAATTATTTAAGTTCATTGATCTTTATATGGAGGTTACTGAAAGAGCTCCACTTGCACTTGGGGTAGATACTAATGTTATTCTTAATGGCTTAATCAATCTAATAAGAGAAAAAGTCAGAGATTCTGAATGGAAAGGGAGCCTTGAAATTGCAATTCCAACCGTTGTTCTTCAAGAAGTAAATCGTTTACTTTTGGAAAAATATCCAGATAAGATAAATGCGCCCCTAAAAAGAAAAGACATCATTAAAAGATTGCCATCAAAAATGAGCAGATTAGCTATTATTGGGATTGGAAATATTCAGAAGCTACGTTCTCAAGTTCAAGTTGAAATGATAGGAAGACCCCTATCACCAAATGTATTTTTATCAAGCTCTGCTGGTAGATATTTTAATGACTTTGTTGTAAGAGAGCAGATTCGTGATTTCGCTAGGAAAACGGGAAAACCAACTATACATATTTCTGCTGATAGAGATAGCGTAAACATGGCCAGGGCAGAAGGATTACCAAGTATTTTAATAGAATTACCACCGTATCCTAAAAGAAAAATTGCAATTGGTTCAATTTCAGATTTTCTATATTCCCTTGCACTTTTGAGAGGGATCATAGAGATAAGAGATAAGAATCAAAATTTACTTGCAGAAATTAGAACTATTTGGCATGGAAAGCATGATCATCAATTTTTTGAGCATATAGTCCAATTACATGTGATAAAAGAGTGATTACATTATCATTCTAAATCCATCAAATATTCTATATGGACGGGCATAGCTTGGAATCTGATATGGGATTTTTGACGATCTCAGTTTCTGAGCTAATGCACTTATGGCGGGCATATCACCATGCACTAAGAATACCATCTTTGGTTTATTTTTCATTTTAAGAACAAAGTTCAACAAGTCACGAGAATCAGCATGCGCACTAAGTCCATCTAGTTTTTCAATTTTTGCTTTAACTTCAAGCTCTTTTCCAAATAAGATTATTTTGTCAGCTCCATTAAGGATTTTTCTACCAAGAGTCCCATTAGCTTGATAACCAGTAAATAATATTGCATTATAGGGATTATCAATGGTATGATAGATATGTCTTAATATTCTTCCACCAGTTAGCATGCCAGATGCTGCAATAATAATTGCTGGTTCTGGCTTGCTAATTATATTTAAAGACTCACTTTCACTGTCAATATAATTTATCATTTTAAAGCTCAGTGGATTGTTGGGCGAATTAAGGAGATCCCACGTTTCTTTATAGAAACACTCTTTATGCCTCTTAAAGACTTCAGTTGCATAGATTGCCATTGGGCTATCGACATAAATTGGTACCTCGGGTATTCGTCCGTGCGTATAAAGCTGATGTAATATATAAATTATGGTCTGTGTTCTACCAACAGCAAATGCGGGTATGATAAGTTTTCCTCCACGTTCACCGTGTCTGTAAACCCAAATTACAAGTTTTTCTAGTTTTTTAATACTTTCCTCTAGCGGTTCATGTATTTTATCACCATAAGTGCTTTCCATAATGAGAAAATCTGTCTGGGTTATTGTATCTGGATCTCTAATTAATGGCATTCTTGGACGACCTAAATCACCAGTATATGTTAGATGATACTCTCCTCTACGAGAATCTATTCTTAAGTGAATTATTGCAGAACCAAGAATATGTCCAGCATCAAAGAAAGTTACATACACATCATCAACAACTTTTGTTTCTTTATAGTAATCAACACTAACCATTCTACTTAGGACTTCACGTACATCACTACTTGTAAATAGTGGTTGCCTAGGATTTTGTCTTTTTCTCTCAAGAAGTCCATTTTCTCGCCTTGTAGAGTCTTCCTCTATTTCAGCAGCATCTTCTAATATTAGCGATGCTAAATCTATTGTTGCATTCGTAGCGAATATTTTTCCCTTATAGCCTCTTGAAAGTAAAATTGGTAATCTACCAATATGATCAATGTGAGCATGTGATATTATAATAGCATCTATGGTATCTGGCCTAAACCTGAAATCTAAATTCCAACGTCTTTCAAAATCACGACTCCCTTCGAACCTACCAGCATCCAATAGTAACTTTACATCATCTACTTCAATATAATGCATAGATCCAGTAACAGTACGAGCCGCACCCAAAAATTTTAATAACAAGGATTACACCGCCACAGTGAAGAGTTATGAAGTTTGTTAGCGCTGTTCTACGTATTATTTTTATAGAGATATTTATTATAAAAAATTAACGAATTATTAGAATAATACTATTTTGGTTAAGTTATGTAATAATTGGAGGTAACATCCGAAAATGGGTGATTTATAAATGATTTACCATGAGCCTTTAACTCCTAAGTGCTAAAACGGTGTTATATCACCTATTCTCAAATGTTACCATTGGAAAACAAAAATTTTTTATTATTGTTCTGGGCTTTTTTTGAATTTAAGAGAAGAGAAAAACATATTTTAATTAACCATGGGGATTATAATTTTTAAGAGGTGAGTAAGGATGAAAATTCCAGAGGAGATTTATCAAATAGCAAATGACATAAAAACTATGAAAATTCGCGGAGCTGGAAAAATTGCAAGAACTGCAGCACATGGATTGGCGATAGCTGCAGAAAAATGCGATATTGATAAACCTGAAGAATTTAAAGAGTATATAAAAAGCGTTGCCAGAATTCTTATTAACACGCGTCCAACGGCAGTATCTTTACCAAACGCAATAAGGTATGTAATTAAAAGATTTGCAATAAAATATGACAACTTTACAAATGTAGAAGAAATGAAAGAGTTCATCATTAGTGCGGCTAATGAGTTTATAAGAAGATCAGAAAATGCAATAAAAAGAATTGGAGAAATCGGTGCAAGACGTATAAATGATGGAGATATAATTATGACTCATTGCAATAGTACATCCGCGATTTCTGTAATAGTCACAGCATTTAAACAAGGCAAGAACATTCAAGTTTATGCAACTGAAACAAGACCTAGATACCAAGGGCATATTACTGCTAAAATGCTAAGTGATGCAGGGGTACCTGTTACATTAATAACGGATAATGCCGTTAGGTATTTCATGAATGACGTTGATAAAGTTGTAGTGGGTGCGGATGCTATTGCTTCCAATGGAGCTGTTGTTAATAAGATAGGAACATCCATATTAGCTCTCGCCGCCCATGAAGCTAGAACAAGAGTTTATGTTGCAGCAGAGTCATATAAATTTTCACCACAGACAGTTGCAGGAGAATTAATCCCAATAGAGGAGAGAGATCCTTCTGAAGTTATTTCGCCAGAAAAGTTAAAAGAAATGCCAAATGTAAAAGTAAGAAATCCAGCATTTGATGTAACACCTCCAGAGTATATAGATATTATAATTACTGAAAAAGGAGTAATACCACCACAAGCAGCAATTATAATCTTATATGAAGAATTCGGTTGGGCAGAAACGGAAGATATATTAAACTTTTAATATCATGTCAGATAGGTCTTTAGAAAAAACATTAGGTGTACATTGATGGAGCTTATTCCAAAAAAGGTATTTCTAACGGCAGGAGTAGGGAGGCATCCAACTAAGCTAGGATCATTTGAAAGAGCACTGAGAGAAGCACAAATTCACCCATATAATCTAGTTCCAGTCAGTTCAATAATACCACCCAATGCAGAAATCATAAATAAGGAGGAAGGGCTTAAATCTCTTAAACCAGGACAAATAATATTTGTAGTTCTTTCGAGGATATCGAGTGATGAAGTGGGGCGCCAAATTGTTGCGTCGATAGGACTAGCTAAATTGAAAAACAATAACACTGCGCATGGGTATATTAGTGAATTCTCTGCTTTTGATATGCCAGTAGACATTGCTAAAAAAAATGCAGAATACCTGGCAGCAGAAATGCTAGCAACATCTATTGGAGATCCACCTTTAGATTTTAATGATGAAAAAGTTAACTTAGATAAATTCATTATAAAAAGCACAGCAGCCAGTGCTACGATAGAAAACGGTGATGGCTGGGTTACCGCTATTGCAGCGGCAGTGCTACTCATTTAATTTAATTCTCATTCATTTTTGTTAAACTATTAGTAAAAAATGAATTATAAATGTTTAAGATCTTTAAGCATTAAAATTCCTTCTTCATACTTGTGATTTGAGAATTTAAATAATGTAAAATTTTTAAACCTATTTACTCTATTTCTGTTAGGTAGAACCTAACAAATAAAATCAGGGACCTATATGAAAAAGTCAGTAATAATTATAATACTACTAGTGCTTACACTCATAATTCCACATGCTCCAGAGGTTAGAGGATATAGCAATATTTACCAAAAGACATACTATGATAACAATATACCATATATTGTAGTTTCTATACCATCATTAGCCATGATAGTGAAGCACATTACGGGAAATACTAGTATTATTGATACAATATTACCTGAGGGTGTAGATCCGCATAGTTACTCATTAACCGTAGAAGATGTCGAAAAAATAAATAAAGCCGATCTCTTGATATTAGCAGACATCGAACATCTAACACTAGAAGCTCAAATCTTAGAAAATTCTGAAAATAAAATATTTCTTGATTTTAAAAACTATACAGCTTATGGAGCATATATGATAGATATTCCAGGCTTTAAACACAATTTTCATGGATATTGGATATACCCAGATAATGCTTTAGCCATCGCAGAAGCAATACATGATACACTATCTTCTATGTTTCCTCAACTTAAAGAACACTATGATGAAAATCTTAATGTTTTTAAGGAGAGGATTAGCGAGCTTAAAATGGAGTTTAGAGCAGTCTCAGAAAAATATGGATTGAATAATACAGGTGTAGCAATTGCAGTGCCGGGTGTAGCATACATTGCTAAGATGTTTGGTTTTGGAATAAAGGCTTTATTTATCAAAGGTCCAGGTAGATTTATTAATGCAACAGAAATTGCAAAAATTGAAAATGATATAAGAAGTGGAAAAATAAAATATATAGTATGTGAGTCTATTTTAAAGGACGCAAAAGCTGGTGAACTTTCTGAACAGATAGCAGAAGACACAGGCATACAGGTTATATATGTCAGTATATTCTCATTAAGAATCTTGAAGGATTATTTTTCGCTAATGACTTATAATATTGCTGCTGTTGAAAGTGTTGTTTCTCACCAGGAAGGGGGGAAAGACCAGCAACTTCAACTTTTTTCAATGTATATAGTAGTTAGTATCTTAGCAATAATTAGTTTTATTGAAGGATTTATAATTTTCAGAATGAGAAAGAGTATTGAGGAGTGATAAATGAATGGAACAGATACCACGTATAACTCCTAAGGAAGCACAATATCTTATTGAAATATACAGAGAGTTTATTGAAAAAGAAAATAATGATAAGTCGTATTACTTTGGGCCTACAAAATTAAGTAAAAAGTTCAATGTAAGCAAAGTTACTGCATATGAAATCATTAAAAAATTAGTGATATTGGGATTATTAGAAAAAGCAAATAGAGCAGGTTATAAGCTTTCAACATACGGGGTTGCAGTTGCTAAAAAATTAATTAGACGACATAGGATTCTTGAAACCTTCTTTGTAGAAACGATAAAGGAAAATCCAGATAGAATTTGTGCTCGAATATTTGGTCTTGAGATATATTTCGATGATGATATAATAGATAAAATGTGTAATTATCTTAATCATCCCCGAGAATGCCCTCACGGCAAAAAAATACCCCAGAAGAAAGAATGTTGTGAAAAAATGTTATAGGTGGTGCATTAAATATGTATTCACTTGAAATAGAGAATGCAACAGTAGTTTTAGACGGAAAAGAGATACTCAGTAATATTTCTTTCAAACTTGAACATCCATCAATTCTAACAGTTATTGGGCCTAACGGAGCTGGGAAAACAACACTGCTTAGAGCTATTTTAGGACTCGTAGAACTTAAGGAAGGAAATATTAAGGTATTAGGGATTAATGTAAAGAAAGAGAAAGAGAAAGTAAGAAAAGTAGTGGGTTATGTTCCACAAAGAGAACATATTTCCATGACAATGCCTATTAGAGTTAAGGATGTAGTTCTCATGGCAAGAATGTCACGAAAAGGGGTATTATCAATTCCATCAAAAAAAGATATTAAAGCTGCGAAAGAAGCATTAAAGCTCGTAGGTCTTGAAGATCTGTGGAATGAAAGATTCTCAACTCTTTCTGGTGGACAACAACAAAGAGTCATGGTAGCAAGAGCTCTAGCTGTTGAACCTCAAATGCTACTATTAGATGAACCTTTTTCGGCTACAGACATACCTACGCAAAGAAATCTAATCAACTTACTTTATAATTTAAGAATGCAAAGAAACGTAACTATAATTCTTGTGGTACACAACGTTAATCCATTACTTGAGTGTTCTGATAAAGTATTATTATTGAATAGAAGAGTTATTGGTTTTGGAACACCAGCGGACATTATGAGAGAGGATTTACTTAGGGAGCTGTATGGTACTAAGGTTACTCTTGTGAAAACTGAAAAAGTTTGCTACCTTTTGGAGAGTGATCGACATGCTTGATATTTTGTTATCACCTGTCTTCATTAGAGCATTGGTTGCAATAGTTTTAGTCTCAATAGTATCTGCCTTAGCAGGTAGTTTTTCGGTGTTTAAAAAGAGCACATTTATGATCGCAGGAGTCGCTCATGCAGCATTAGGTGGTGCAGCTTTTGGTATATTAATGACTCTTTATGGAATTTTTCCATTTTTTAGCCCATTATTAGGTGCAGTAATATTTGCTGTATTTATGGCTCTTTTCATAGGGTATATAACGTTAGGCGAGAATGAGGAAGAAACTGATATAGCAATAGGTGTATCATTTGCATTCTCCATGAGTATAGCTATAATTTTTATTTCAATGATTAAAGAGTATGCAGTAGTTGCATGGGGTTTGATAATTGGGGATCTGTTGCTTCTCACAAATCAAGACATTTTATATTTATTGATAATGTCAATTATTGCTGTGCTTATTGTATTCATTTTCTTTAGAGAGTTCATATTCATATCCTTTGATCCAGAGGGGGCTGCTGCTTACGGATTAAAAGTGTCTCTTTATCAGATTTTGTTATTGGTGCTTATATCAATATCTGTAGTAGTTGTTCTGAAAGGCGTTGGGGCGATTCTAGTATATGCTCTATTAACAATTCCTCCAGCTGCAGCAAATGAGTTTTCGAAAAGCGCATATGAAGTAATCTTATGGGCATTTTTAATATCTCTAATTGGAGGAATAATCGGGGTTTTTATCTGTTTATTTATAAATGTAGCACCCAGTGGTATAGCGGGCCTAGTAGTGACCATTATTTATTTAATAGTTATTGGATATAAGAGAATAAAAGAGTAGTTCAAAAAACTTATTTATGTCTCACGTGTAAGTTTTGCAGTACATTCGTGGGTGTCGTTAATGGTTTCAAAAGAAGTTGCTGAAGTTGTAAACAAATATATTAATGAAGTTAAAAAATATTTTAAGAGCATACCTGCTGATGTGGCGGAATCTGCAGAGAAAAGACTCAGAGCAGATATCATAGCAAAGATCAAAGAAAAGAAAAAGAAAAAAGAGAAAAACATAACAGTTGAGGACGCAGAGGAAATTATAAAAATCTTTGGAGAACCATATAGAGTTGCGCTCATTTATATGGCTATTTTTAATTATGTTCCAAAGGTACCAGCGTGGATTGTAACGATGGAAGTTATGGCTGGGTTTATGGTATCATTAATCCCCTCTTTATACACCTTTCCATTAGGGTTTTATCTTTTAATGGTTGCATTATTTTCAATTTCAAGATATAGATGGGCAGTTGAGCTTCAAAAAATAACTATAATTATAACACTAATCATTTATTCAGTAATGGTATTTTTATCATCATACGCTCTTCTATCGATGGTTATTACTTCAACAATGTTTTACTTAAATTTTGGAAATCCACTAGCATATGTTATAATTGCATTACCAATAACAATCGCTGTACTATTAACGTATTTGATTTG
>JAGGXT010000281.1 GCA_021162905.1 Candidatus Odinarchaeota archaeon
ATATTTTTCATTCTATTTTATTCAATTAGGAAAATTAAAAATAAGATGCTGTTAAGATAACGAAAAGGATAAGAGGGGAATTAAGAAGGTTTGCATATGAAAGCTCAGTCGCAATTGTCGAATGAGATAAAAACCGCTCTGTGATTGAGAAACATTTTTCTGCGAAGCAAGATTCCCTTTGCTTCTCAAATTGCTCGCGGTCTTCAATACCTTCTCAATCCCCTTATTCCGTACTATATCTCGAAACTTGGATATTAATGTTCACATGTCTACGTCTAGTCGTGGTTCCACGTCCTCAGAAGAACGATCCTGAACTCACTCTTCCGTCTTGTTGGTTCAGCAAGAGTCATCGTCATCGATGAAACAAAAGTGAAAATCAGTAGCCATCAGATACACATCTGGCCATTATCGAACCCGAAACTCGCAAGATTGTGATGCTGTAGGCTACACATTCACGAAGTGGCCTTACAGCTCTCTTGCTCTTCAAGTGTCTCATAAGAGCCGTAAGAAAACTAAATATTGTGATAACGGATAGTGGATCTTGGTACGCATTCGCACTTCAGTGTCTGGAAGTCTGACAAAATAACAAGCGGAAAGGAACGAAATTATATGGAGTGGCGGTTTAAGACTTTAAAGGATAGAGCAAGATGCTTCGATGTATATTATCTAACACTTGAAGGTAGACTAGGGTGCTGATGGAATGGATAGTGATGTTCATTCTCTACTACAATCATGCGAGGTATCACCAGACATTGAAAAGGCCGCCTGTACCAATAGGTGGTCATTGAGAATATGAGCGATGGGAGATGACTCTACCTGTCGCGCTCTCCTTATCTTAACAGTATCTAAATAATATAAAAAATTTTTTAACGAAATTTCATTTTTTTATTATTTGCTGTACAGAAAATTAAATAAATGGTCTTCTTTATATTCTATAACAGGAGGAGGCATTTTTTGAATAGAATATCTACAGGTATTATAGGTTTTGATAAGGTAACTTACGGTGGTCTTATTAAAGGGAAGCAATATCTTGTCATAGGGCCTCCAGGCTCTGGTAAAACAGTTTTTGGAGTAAAATTTGGATTAGAAGGTGTTAAAAGAAATGAAAATGTAGTTTATATAACTGTTGATGAGAAACCAGATACACTGACTCAAAATATGAAGGCATTTGGATTGGATATTTCATCATTTAATTTTATTGATGCAACGCCAACTCCTGATTCAAGTATATGGCTGGTCCCACAACGAGAAAGAATGAAGGGTATTTTCGCATTCCTCGATATTGAATTAAATTTAGACAGCCTCAAAGATATCATTAGATCGATACATAATAAGAAGCCAATTTCAAGACTAATTGTTGATTCTATTACAACATTGCTCAGCTTTTATAAAACGGAACACGAGATAAGACGTGCCACTATAGACTTTATGAATTTCTTAAGAAGTCTTAAATGCACAACTATATTTACTGCTGAAGAACATGATATAAATAGAGTAAAGATTCTTGAGCATATCTCAGATGGTGTAATACGGTTGAAAAGGAAAAACAGTAATAGGTTAATCGCAATAGAAAAATTACGAGGTCAAGAATATCTCTCTGGAGATCATACATTGAAAATATTATCAGGTCCTGGGGTTGAGGTTTATCCTAAATATACTGCCTATGAGTATTATGACTTGGGTATGCGAAAAGAATATTCCGAGCCAGCAAAATTTGGTATCGCTCAGTTAGATAATATACTTGGTGGTGGATTACCCAGAAATACAATAACATTGCTATCAGGGAACTCGGGGACTGGAAAGACAATACTCTCATTAACATTCCTATTAAATGGAGTTAAAAATGGAGAATCGGGTGTGTACGTTACTCTCGAGAGCGATATTCAAAAAGTGACAGCTCTTATGTTAAGTTTGGGTATAGATTTGATGGAACTCACGAGTAAGGGATTAGCATTATTATCAATAGACCCAAACTTTCTTGACATAAATGAGCTAACCTTGTTAATTCTTGAAACTTTAAAGGAAACTAATGCCAGTAGATTTGTCCTTGATGGATTTCGTGTTCTTGAATTATTCTATGAACCGGCTGAAATAAATAACTTTATACACTCCTTAGCAAAAATTATACATAGCAACTTATTAACCTCTATAATAACACGTGAAATTCCTGAGGTCGTGGGAACATTACGATTTACAGAAGCTGGTATCTCATATAACTTTGATAACATAGTTCTTCTTAGATTCTTAGAGAAAAAGCAGAAAATATTAAAGACAATAGCTGTTGTTAAAATGATAAAACATCGTTTCGATCCAACGATTTATGAGTATGTAATAATTCCAAATAAGATCATCGAAATCATGGGTCCAGTAGTCTAAATCATAGAACAATTTTTAAAATAAAAAGGATATTGATGATAATTCATGAATTATAGAATTATATAAGACACGCTATAATACCAGTATATTTGTGAATCCTAGTTCCTCCAGTACTTTCTTAATGTTTCTTCGATGATCCCCTTGGAGTTCTATAGAATCATTTTTAACAGAACCGCCGCAGGCAAGTCTGCTCTTGAGTGTAGAAGCTATTTCTCGTAAATTTACGTCTTTTGGGAAACCTCGAATTACTGTTACTGGTTTTCCAAATTTTCTTTTCTCAATAGTTACTTGAATTTCTACTTCTTCTTTTGAAATTTCTTCGAGAATTCTATCCATCGAGAAAATGTCTTCATCGTCACCAAAAGAGGCCATGCCTACCTACCTACAATTTTGTAAAATGTAATAGCTCAATAGCTAAACAACTTTATCTCTCTAAATTATAAAAATTTTATTATACTATTGATATAATTATTTACTCTTTTGCCCATAATAAGGCTCTCTTAACGGCTTTTTTCCATCCAGAATAAAGTCTCTCTCTGACATCCATAGGCATTTTTGGTTCAAATACTTTATCAACCCTCCAGTTTTTAGCAATTTCCTCGGGAGATTTCCAATACCCTATTTCTAATCCAGCCATATACGCTGCACCTAGCGCAGATACTTCTGTTATAGAAGGTCTCACTACAGGTTTGCCTAAAATATCAGCTTGAAATTGCATTAAGAAATCGTTTTTCACCATACCTCCATCTACTCTTAAATCCTCTATTTCTTTTGAAAGTTCCAACTCAATTATATCTATAACATCCTTAGTAAGAAATGCTACTGCTTCAAGCATTGCTCTTACAATATGTTCCCGTCTCGTTTCTAAACTTATACCAATTATTAGGCCACGAGCATATTCGTCCCAATGAGGTGTACCTAAACCTGTAAATGCTGGAACAAAGTAAACTCCACCACTGGACTCTACGCTCTTCGCAAGAGTTTCTGTTTCCTCTGGGGATGATATAATTTGTAAACAATCTTTTAGCCATCGAACCGCCCCACCAGTTATGAATATACTTCCCTCTAAAGCATATCTCACATCTTTCTTAAATCCATAAGCAATTGTTGTTAATAAACCATGATATGACTCTATAATGGAATCTCCTGTATTAATAAGAATAAAATTCCCTGTCCCATATGTACATTTAATATTACCGAAATAGAAACCTGCATGGCCTACCAGAGATGCTTGCTGATCACCAATCATCCCTGTTATAGGAATCTCAACTCCTAGTAAATCTTTTTGAGTGATCCCGAACACCTCGCTCGAATATCTGGGTATTGGCAAAATATCTCTCGGTATATCCAAAATTTCTAATAGTTCATCATCCCAGTCCAATTTGTGTATATTAAAAAGCATTGTTCGTGAGGCATTCGTAAAATCGATATAATGAGCTCTTCCACCAGTTAGTTTCCATAGAAGATAACTATCAACTGTTCCGAAAAGTATGTCACCTTTTTTAGCTTTCTCTCGCGCTCCTGGAACATTATCTAGTATCCACTTAATTTTGGGACCTGAGAAATAGGGGTCTGGTATTAAACCAGTTTTTTTCTTAAAGATCTCCGCGTAGCCCTCTCTATTTATCCATTCAATAATATCTGTGGTCCTTCTACATTGCCAAACAATTGCATTATAAATAGGTCTTCCTGTGTTCTTATCCCATAGGATTGTCGTCTCTCTTTGATTTGTTATTCCAATAGCGTTAATTTCTCGTGGTTCTATTTTAGCTCTTTCTATTGACTCCTTTATAGCTTTTAGTTGAGTCTCCCAAATATTGTCTGGATTATGTTCAACCCACCCTGGTTTCGGATAAATTTGTTTTATTTCATACTGAGCCATAGATACAATATTTGAACCATTATCCCAAATAATAGCCTTAGCTCTGGTGGTCCCCTCATCAATAGAAAGTATATAACCATCCATATACACCAACACCAGATAAACAATAAATATGCAATTTGCCCCTCATCACTCAGTACCATAAATATGTTACAATAATAATAAAATAAGATAGATATTAATATACTTTAACTTCACAAAAATTCGTATTTTAAATATCCTTACTGTCTTTAATTAAAGGGTTTATGATGGAATCTGTAAAATATGATATCACATCCGAGATTGATAATGATATACGGGAAGCTATTACTAAAAGAGTAGGCAATGTAGAGAACTTTTTGATGAAGTCGCTTTTAAAAAACAATTTCAATGTAACGGAAACATATAGTTCATTTAAAACTCTTATTAATGATATCTTAGAATATGACATTAGTGAGATCAAGATTAATAAACTCTTCCACTTCTTCTTAAAAAACTCATTTTTCTCAATATTGAAAATAGACCAAGAAGTAAATCTGGATTCTATCATAGGCCTTATTTCTGAGCTTATTGAAAAATTAAACCAGTATGAATGGCTTATTTTTAGGTACATGAATGAAGGTATTTTGACCCAATTTGGAATCATACGTTATATGGAAAGATTATTAATCAAAGAATTAGCAGTTCCTGAAAACTTAAAAAATATCGTTTCTTATGTTGTTTCTCGCTATTTAGATAAGATTAAGGCCATACATGAAGAGTTCTTGGAACATGATTTTTTAAAACAATTTCTAACCCATATAGGAATTGTGCTACTTTCCTCAATTTTTTCCTCTCCTAAAGATGTAAAAGACAATGTATTGTCCTTTTATGAAATCCCAATTATTATCTCAAAAAGTCGAATCTTGGCACTCACTACTACATCTTATGTAAAACTCTTAGTTAAAGTATTTGAGGAAAAATATAAATGCATTTATGAATATTTCCGGAAAGCGCAAATGTCTATTTCACTAAATAATGCATATCTCTCAAAGAAAGGCTCTAAAGTGAGATATGATATGCAATATATATCAAAGTTCCATAGATATATTACAGCGGTATATTATCCAAAAACATTGGCACCGTTGATTCTGATCGATGGTCGATATGTAATACTTGTAGCACCCATATCCGAAGATTGATACTACTTTAAAATTTTTTCAATTTTATATATTGGCAGCAGTGATTCGAATCGAGGATTGAGTCTGTTTTTCTCGCTAATATGTGCTCCTAATGTAGTAAAAAATATATCGATTGATGTTATTACCATGAAATAATCCTCTAAATATACAAGCGCAGATATCCACTCTACCAAGTGATAGCTCAACAGAGCGTATATTACACTTATTATTATAGTCACAGTAGCTGCTGTCATTTTTCTTCCTATAAAGTACCCAGAAAGTACTAAAAATGAAGGTAAGATCATAACGCTGGTGATAGGGCTTTTTAACATGAGAAACAAAACAGTTCCTAAGTAATTGCTAATAATTATTACGATTAATGACAATAGAAATAATATATTCCTTCTCGTTTCTGTATTTTCCAAGACATATCTCGTGATGTAATCTTTGTATTTTTTCTCATTAATACCTTTCTGTAAAACTTGTTTAATATACTCTTTTAGAATAATCTTCAATACACTTATTGCCTTTTCCTTGTGGTCTATAATATCAAAAACCCCCACTCCAATTATCATTCTATCAAGAGTGTAATTCTTTTCAGCCGTTATAATAAGCCTTTTGGTTGAATATGTGACAACTTGCATTTCTTCTTCAAAAGCATCTTTACTAAAGTTTAGAAGAGCGGTAATAAAGAGGGCAATTTTCTCAGAATCTATATCTATATCTTTAAGAAAAAAATGAGTAAGCATAACATTTCCTTTCTCATCTATTATGAAGAAAGCGTTAAGCATATTATACCACCTTTTCGAATAAAAAGAAGTGCTCAGCAATCTCTGAGCCTGAAAATACCGAAATAACGCTCATAAGTGTAGTTACTATAATATATGCTACAATACTTTCAACCGAGGAAAAATTAAAAGCATAAGCATATAACAAATTTGTGAAGACGAAAATAAAACATACAATAACTGAAGCTGCAAAAGCTACATAAATCGATATTCTTTTATCGCCAATACAGAATCCAGAAAAAAATAATCCTAAAGCTGTAAGCACAACATCGATAAGATCCCAAGGAACCTTCGTTCTATAATAGAAAAAACTCCCTGCAAATATGATAAGAGCACTAATAATAGCTCCAAATAGTGTAGAAGAAAGATCCCTTTCTCTCAAAATAGTCCTCCCTCTTATAATTCTTTTAGCTTCTTCTTCAAATAGAAATGAATACTTATATCTCTTATAATAACCTCTTTTTACAAACATCCTAATTAGTTTCCTAGAGATTCTAGATACGGCAAGAGGGTTATCTCTCTTATCAACAAGGGCCAGGGCTACTATTCTTTCAAATTCCTTCTCATGACATGCTGTAATTATTAATTTCTTATCCTTAAGCTCAATTATTTGAAATCGCTCCATAAAGATATATTCACTAATGTGATTTAATGCTGTTATTAGACCAGACACTAACTGGTCTGTCTCTCTTATTTTTTTGTATTGAGAAATTTTGTAAATAAAATGAGCGGTTCCTATGTACTTATCTATAATAAAAAGTTGATATATCATTGCTAGCACTAAAAGAATTTTTAAGGTATTAGTTTATTGCTAATAAGTTCTTAATAAAATTATTTCTATTTTTACACATTGAAAAACTTTAATTAGCTTGAGATGTTCTAATTAGATTAATAAAAGCTAAGAGGTATTTTTATGTCTTCAATTGAAGAAATTGTAGCAAAATTTTTAGATGAAGAAGAAAAAGATCCCGAGGCTAAATTACTCTTGAGCATCCTAAGGGTTCTTTCGTCATATTATGGAGTCCTTTGGCTTTCTGAGCTCTACGGTGATCTAATAAAATTTTATTCTTTCTTCGATTGGCCTATTGATTTTGATATTAAGCGAATTGATAAAGCGGTAGACAAGCTTAAGAAAATGGGACTCATTACGGTTGAGCTTAGGTATAAGGCATCATATACAAATGAAGTAAGAAAAGAAAAGTTTGTAAGATTGGTTGATATGAGAAAAACCATAGATGCTCTTGCAAACGCAAACGATGATGCTTTCTCGAAATTTCGAAATAGATTTTAGTTGCTACCTACTATTCTCTTTCCATATTTGAAATCACATTACATATTACGTTATGCCTATGTAATATGAATTTTGCAAATGTGCTTGTTCATAATTTCTATTTTTTGTATAAATTATAGTATATGCTAAATTCAGATAAATTTCCCCAGTTATATTTAATTTCAAAAGATAATACAGGGAATGCTCATCTTCTTTCTTCATTTTTATGAAGCTTTTATCCATATCGATAAATTTAAATACCAGTTTAGTCATAAAAAACTATAGAACTTCAGAAAAATGGAGTTGAAGATTATGAATATGGATAATAGCTTAAGAATTTTTGAACAAAAGGTCTTTCAAAAAAGAGTCATAAGGAGAAATGCGTTGATAAGTAAGGCGCTAACATGGAATTTTCAGATTTTTACATCTTTGAGGTGATAGTATGAATGTTATCGAGACAGAGAACTTAGTAAAAATTTACAAAACAAGGAAATGGAAAAAGTTGATACCACCAAGGTTTATCTCTGAAGAAGTTCGAGCTTTAGATGGTATAACTTTAAAAATAAGGTCTGGTGAGCTTTTCGGAGTTTTAGGACCAAATGGCGCAGGGAAAACAACATTATCTATGATTCTAGCAGGATTACTATACCCGGATGATGGGTTTGCAAACGTCCTAGGTTATGATGTAATTAAAGATACAAGAATGGTACAACTTAATGTAGGCCTAGTAAGTGGTGGTAGGGAGAGACAATTCTATTATAGATTAACGGGAAGAGAGAATCTGAAATTTTTTGCTAGGTTATACGGTTTAAATAAGAAAGAATCTGAAAGGAGGATAAATGAACTTTTAGAAGTAATGCATCTTGATAATCGAGCAGATGATTTAGTTATGAAATACAGCCTTGGAATGAAACAAAAGCTTGCTATTGCTAGAGCATTATTACATGATCCACCAGTACTTATATTAGATGAGCCAACATTAGGATTGGATCCCGTAGCTGCAAAAGAATTAAGGCATTTCATCAAAGATCAACTATCAAAATTAGAAAATAAAACCATAATTCTTACAACTCATTACATGAAGGAAGCTGATGAACTTTGCGACAGAATAGCTATCATAAATAAGGGAAAAATAATAGCTTTAGACACACCTGAAAATCTGAAACATATGGTAGAAGAAAGCACTACTATAATTGTTGAAATTCAAGGTGAAATAAATAGAGAAATATCCTCCGAAATAAAAATTTCAGAGGATATAATCGCTATCTCATCCGAAATGGCAAATGGTAATGGACACTTACTTAATAGGCTACGAATAATAACAGAAAATGGTGATGATATACTTCCAGATATTTTAGATATTTTAGTTAAAAAATATGGTTTAAAGGTTTCTAAAGTTCAAATTGTTGAACCCACACTTGAAGACGTATTTATAAAACTAACAGGACGTGGTTTAAGTGATGAGAGTTAATAAACGATTGCCAAACTTTTTTATGGTTATGTCAATAGTAATCTGGCGTGAGTGGATAAGGTTTAGACGTTATATGGCATGGTTGATTGTAAATTTTCTCCAACCGTTTCTTTGGGTTACTTTATTTGTAATGTTTGGATACGCATTTATAGGGCCTCAGGGGGATACTACACTTTTCACAAATTATATAGTTACTGGAATGGGCATGCTTATGTTTGTCTCTGGTATGTTCTGGGGAAGCGGACTTGCATTACGAAGAGAACAATGGGAAGGAACTCTTGAGTTTGTATTTGCTGCTCCCATAAACAAATTGTCGCTAATAATTGGCTATTCTATATTTGACCTTGCTTCTACAATGTGGTTTGTTGGAATTGCAGTAATCTTCGGACATTTTGTATTTGGCTTTAATCCGATGATCAAAGACCCTATAGCTTTTATTTTAATATTTGTGCTTTCAATTCTAAGTTTAATGGGATTCGGCATAATATTTGCTGGAGTAACTTTACTTGTTAAAGAAAGCAATGCTCTAATCAACATGTTACAACCAGTTATCTACTTATTCTGCGGAATATTCTTTCCAGTAACTTCACTTCCAATCTTTATGCAGTACATATCATGGTGTATACCACTAACCTACTCCATAATGGCTGTACAAGAAGTAGTTGTTTTCGGAGCTACGTTGTCACAAGTTTTGAATTACGTTTTCATACTTATCGGTCTTACCGTTTTCTACTTTATACTTGGATATCTTATAC
>JAGGXT010000079.1 GCA_021162905.1 Candidatus Odinarchaeota archaeon
ATCTTATACTTTGTCGCATTGAAAACATAGCAAGACGGAGAGGGGTTTTACAAACATTCTAAAAATAAAAAGATGATTATATATAATTATTTTTGTACTCTATTTCTTTTTTTAAGATAGCATATAAGAGCCTTCCAAGAGATGTAAGATCTATAGGTTCACCGTAATCATATTCTATGAGACCAATGTCCTTAAATTTCTTTAAATTCCACTTCAATGTAGATTCTGGAATTTTTAACTCTCTTTCACTTAATTTAAGAAGCCTAGAAAAGTTAAGCCTTCTGCGATGCGTTTCAATTTTATGTGCTATGTTTAAAAATATTCTTATGGCTCTTGGTTTCAGAGATGCCTTGAGAAGAAGAAGGAGGTGTTTCTCCTTTATTATCTCAAAATTCATAGAGAAGAAGCTAGCTGGTTGACTTAGAGATTTATTATTGGCGATTATATACAAAACAATCACCAGACATCAGAGTCACCTCTACAAAGAAGTTTCTGTAAAAAATGTTATGGAAAATGCTATAAATCTTTTTTGCTAATTTTCTTTAGCTAATATTCCACGAAGGTCTGACAATGAAGATCAAATTAAACCTGAGATTTTTGAAGGAGAAATACATAGAGCTTCCTAAAACTGCAACTACTGAGATTATTAGTCCAATAACTGTTAAGAAAAAGAATTATCTTAGCTTAATACAAAATGCTGTCGAGAAATCCGCTATAGGTTTTTCTTTAAGTGATTTTTTAAGAAAAAATAATCGCATACTAATTATAGTTAATGACGCTACACGTTTCACTCCTACAGAGAAGACAATTGATGCTATATTTCCCATGATAAAGGGTAAGGACGTAAGAATAATTGTTGCTACTGGTGCTCATAGACCACCTACGTCTTATGAGATAACAACTGCAATCCTAGGAAAATACTATAATATTTTCCGTGAGAGAATAATCCTACATGATGCAACTAATGATAAAGAAGTATTGTACGTTGGAAAAACAACCAGAAAAACAGAGGTGCACATTAATAGCGTAATAAAAGAGGTAGATGGTGTAATAGTAATAGGCTCTACAGAGCCTCACTATTTTGCTGGGTATACTGGAGGGCGTAAGGGAATAGTTCCTGGAATAGCCGCATATTTTACAATAGAACAAAATCATAGGTGGGCTTTAGATGAACGAGCAAGAATTTTAAAACTGAAAGGAAATCCGGTTCATGAGGATTTAGTAGAATCTGTACGTTTAGTTCTTAACCATGTTAACATTTTTGGTATAAATTTAGTAGTTGATGGTGGGCATAACATATTTGCTTGTGTTGCTGGCGATATTTTTGAATCTCATTATCAATCAGTTAAATATGCGGAACAAGTTTATGTTAGAAGAATAAATAATCTTGCTGATGTAGTTATAGCTATAGTACCTCCCCCTCTTGATATTAATCTGTATCAGGCTCAAAAAGCGATTGAAAATACCAAGTTTGCAGTTAGCGAGGGTGGAGTACTTATCTTAGTAGCTAGTTGTCATGAGGGGATAGGCCCCTCAAACTTTTATAATCTACTTACTTATTCTAAAAATCCAGAAGAAATAATCGAATATGCAAAGAAAAATTATAAATTGGGATATCATAAGGCTGTAAAATTTGTAGAGACCATGAGAAGATGTGAAATCTTAGCGGTTACTGAGCTTCAGTCAGAAATTCTAGAAAGGATTAACATTAAATCATTTAATAACATTGAGTCCGCACTAAACTACTCTTATGAAAAACTTGGTCGAGATATTCAAGTCTTAGTGGTCATGAACGCAGCTGTCACTATGCCAATTACAAAGTATTAATTAAATCATTAAAAAATAACAACAGTAAAATACATGAAAAACCAAATATTGAATTATGAACTTCAAGAAGGTGTAATATATGAAACCACCATTTCCTATAAAACATCCAGAATTGAGATTGGATCCAATAGAATTTTTAATCCTATTAAAACTCAAATCAAAGGACTATGAGTTAAAGGAACTTACTAAGAGCATACAAAAGGAATTTGCAGGCCTTATGGACATAACCTATGAAGATATTTTCAAAAGGTTAGAAAATTTACGCGCAAATCAATTTATAGAAATGGAAACTAGAGGCCTTATAGCTAAAAAGAATGTGTTCAAGCTCACTATTAAGGGGGAAGAGAAGTTAAGAGAGGAAATTGATTATTTCAAACAAGATATTCTAATATTCAACAAGTTTTATTCCATAGTTCTTGGGCTTCTAGGTACATCTTTTCCCAAGATGGTTGACGATGTAAGAAAAATAATTGAAGGCTCCTTGAGCAATATTCAACAAACAGTGAATTCTTTATCAAAACCAGTAAGGGATGCCATATTAAACATGCTTAGTGAAATAATTAAAAAGTCTAAATCACCAAGCGCCGAAAATGAAACATAGCATTAAAATTATTTTTTAAATCTGGCATAAATGACAAGTTAATAAGTAACTAAATTTTAAATTATTCATAATGCCTGGAATAATTAATAGGTTAGAAGTGTATATAAATCTATATAG
>JAGGXT010000200.1 GCA_021162905.1 Candidatus Odinarchaeota archaeon
ACATCTAGATTTATACACTATAAGTCAGTTTTTACTTATATGCATTTCACTTATAAAAGAAGTATTATAACTTTTAGTTGTAAAAAGGCTATGTATAATCCATATAAATGTATGAATATTTCTTTTGAATTAGTCTCTCAAGTTCTTTTTTCAGCTTCACGTTAATTTCTCGCTGCTTTTCCGATAAATATTCAAATGGTGTTCTCTTGGACAATAATATAGGTCCAGCGATAGTAGGTTTATCTTCAACTTCATCAAGTGGTTTAGGCTCGGTTCTAAGAATTTCTCTAACAATTTCAGTGGCTGCTTTTCCATCTCTTAGCTGAGTTAAAATTTTAAATATTTTCTCACTGGACACTGGACGTAAACCAAAAGGATATTGCGATTTAGGAAGTTTTGTAAATGGATCTAATTTCTCCTTAAGTGCAAACCCAACCGTTTTATACGGATTGACCGAAAATTCTTTAATTATCCAGACTGTATCCTTATGAACAACTAATACATCATAGAATCCACTCTTATCCTTTCCAACATATATTTTCCAGCCTATCGGGTCACTATTGTACTCATGCCAGATTTCCTGTCTTGCCCTATCAGATGATATCATGGCTCGAACCTTATTTTTTCTTACTTATAAATAGATAAATAACATTTAAATTTTTATCTTTAAAGTGACATAAAATGTTCGTGAGTATGGGTTTCCTTAACTGGTGATATGATGCATCCTTTGCTCCACAGCTTTACTGCATATAAACTTTATCCAGAAAACGTAGTGATCATCATTTCCTCATTTATTCCAGATACTAAAGTAGTTAAGAGACTTTTACATGGGAGGATATATTTTGGTAGCAATCCAACAGTGGAATCCGTTTATGAAACAATAGAGGATATAAAAGCAAGAATAACAGAAGACGAGGCTCTTGGTATTGCTATACATCTTCTTGGCGATTTGTGGTGGGAGGAAAATATAAGAATCTTGTTCAAAGGGTTCTCTCTATTTTATAGGAGATGTATAGAAACATCATGGGCAATGACATATCTCAAGGAGATGTATCCAAATCAAGGGAGGTTCCTCTATAAGCTATTAAAGGAACATAGAACCGATATGTTAGAGATTGTGAAAAAGTTAATTGATGATGTTACCAATGAGAATGAGGTTTTAGCGGATATAACTGAGGGTATCGAGCATTATGTTGATCCACGTATAAGCTTCAGAAGAGTAATTCCAAAAATAGAAGAGTTTCATGAAATAATTTATGAGAAATTTGATCTGGATTCGCTACTTAGTTTTATAAGAGAACATATAAAAATCTAATGAAAAACGGCAATTTTAAGGTTTATTAATGGTAAGATTTAGGATAAAAATTTAAATTGTAGGATAATATTAATATTGGTAGGATTTTATAAAAATAATACTGAAAGTGGTGATTAAAAGATGGCATCTATAGTTAAGGTTACTAGGAGAGGACAAACAACAATTCCTAAAAATATAAGAAAGGAATTAAACATAAAGGAAGGGGACTACTTACTAGTTGAGACTGATGGGAAAAAAATAATTTTTATGCCTCTAAAAAGAGTTGAAGATTTAGCAGGAATTTTTGCTGATGTTGCAGATGTTGCTGAAATAAAAAAGCAAATTGAGAGCATGAGGAGCGAATATTAATGTCATCGCCTATTGTTATAGATACTAGATTTTTCATAGAATACTTATTTTCTTCTGATAAAAACACTAGAGAGAGGGCTATTAGAAGAATTAAGGAATTAATTAAAAGGAAAACTGGTATTGTGCCAACTATTGTAGTTTCTGAACTAACCAAGTTCATCTGTCAATATAAAGGCATAGACGATGCGAAAGTAATAGTATATACACTCATAGTACCTAATTTTGATATTGTAGATGTGGATGTATCAATCGCTATTCATGCAGGGATTCTAAAATGTAAAAATCCGAATGTGCCTATCGGAGATTGCATCATTGGAGCTATTGCCAAGAAGTATAATGCAAAAGTACTCACCGACGATCCTCACTTTAAGGAAGATCTGAAAATAGAAACTATATGGATATAGCGACAAAGCTAAATTATTTCTAATTTTGAGACTTCCTAATATCATTTTGGTCTTCTATGGATTGAATTGCTGTTTTCAACTCAGAAATTTTTCTTAGTATCTCATTTCTCAAGTTTGTTAATCGTCTATTCCAACTATCAATTGATTTACTTATTTCTTCACTGAGTTTCTCTAAAGACAGAATTGTCTGAATAATTCCACTTTGTGAGATACTATCCGCTAATTTTCTTATATCCGTACCATTCATTGATAGCAAAGTCAATGCTGCTCTAATTGCAGCATAAATTGTTATGTGTCCCTTTCCTTGATAACTTGCCAAAAATATCGTTTTGTTTGCTCGCGATATGTACCGGCTGGGATAACTTGTGATAGCAGCATCATCAGAAACAACAAGAATGCCGAACGGGGAATTCAGAGCATCCAAATCTCTAAATAGCTTATCAATTTGTTCTCTTGGAAGGCGTGTGGTGTACTCTTTAGCATCAATTACTATGGGAATAGAAGACTCCACTATAGCTCCTGTTGGTGTTTTAACTCTGGGATATATCACTATATCTCCTTTATATGGCGTATTTGCTGTGAATTCTATTTTGTCCTCAGGGTAGGCACCCAACAACTCATTAAAAATTACCTCTTGAAATTTTTGACCTTTTAAAACTGGGGATGACTTTTCCCCCGTAATATACTCATTAACTTTTGCATATCCCTGGATTAAGAATGAAAGTTGCTCCTGAACGTCAGAAAATCTTTTATAAACCTCATTTAGTTCAGAAATCGTTTTTGTGTCTGTATTTTTTATTTTGAATAATGTTAGAATTTGGATTACAAAAAGGAGAATTATAACAACAAGAAGTATGATTTCAAAATAATCCATGTTTGAGATCACCCATTAGCTTCGAGATTTCATCAATTGGGGATATTAGTCGTCTTGAAATCCTTACATAATCAAAATCTGTAAGTCCTTACTTATTAATAGTACGATAACCCTAGCCTCTAACTATTTTTCGGCAGATCATAAATTATAAGCCACGAGCTTAATACCAATCGCAGTTAGAAGAAGCAAATTACTTATCAAGTATGAAATAACAACAATCACCTGATTTAGCGCTATTTACTCGTGAAAGTTTTACTACGAAGACTTCCAACACAGATGTTAAACTTTTATTTTAACGATAAAAATAAGCCATAAAAATGTTTGAAGTGACTAAAGTTAATCAATGTTTTACAAATGAAAATCACTTAAACATGCTCTGAATCATAAAACGATAAATGATTCTTATAGAGTTTTGGTAGAAAAATATTTTTAGTAGAAAATGGTAAAAAGTATCATGGTGGAAAAATATGTACACCAGCGTGAAAATCACATTAGAAACAAAAAAGAAACTTGAAAAACTTCAAGCTTTACTGACACTCACGCTTGGAGAAAAAATAGCTCTTCAAGAAATAATGGATGTTATCATAGATAAGAGTTTAAAAGACCTTGATTCGATAGTTCAACATTTTTCGAAAAGAAAAAAGCTATCTGAAAAAGATATCCAAAAAATTTTGTCAGAAATACCTATGAATTTGGATGTCGAGACTTCTGAAGAAGACATAAATAAGACGTTATATGGAGATGACTAATTGGCAGTAATAGTTGATACTTCCGTTATCATAGCCTTTTTTAATAAACGAGATAAGAATCATAAAAGGGCAATCAGTCTACTTAAAGATGCTATGATGAAGTACTACGGATTGCTTTTTATATCTGACTATGTTATAGATGAAACAGTAACGTATCTACTAAAGAGAACGAAAAGACCAGAAATAGTCTTGAGAGCGGGGAAATTCTTATTGGGAGAACTTGAAGGTTTTCCTAAGGCATTTGAAATCATTTTTACAAATAAAGAAATTTTTAATAAAGCGTGGATTACGTTTAAAAAGTTATTGCAAAGGAGTTTAAGTTTCACCGATTGTGTCTTAATTTCACTAGCAAATGAGTATAACTTAAGCATAATGACTTTTGATGAGAGTTTCAAGGGATTAGCGAACATAATTGATTGATACTCCTTTACATTTAGTATAATTTAAGTAGTCATGTAAAAATAATAAGATAAATGATTTGGCCTTTGACTGAAAGAATAAAGCCCTATTGAGATATCTCTGCTTAGTGAGGAAAATGACAAGGAAGATAAGAGCTTTCAAAATTTCGGATGTCGAGATATTTCCCATTTGGTCAGATTCTCTTGGTGCAAAATCGTTTTCCGTTTTCATTAAAACTAGTGATATATCTATTTTCATAGATGCTGGAATAGCCGTCATGCACCCCTCATTTCCTCTAGACGCTGATAAAATTATGAAGTATTATGATGATGGATGGATGAGGATATTAGAGTTTGTTAAAATGGCAGACATAGTTACAATCACTCATTATCACTACGACCATTATAGTCCAGACGCATTGGATATTTATAAGGGGAAAATAATTCTCGCAAAAGATCCGAATCAATATATCAATGAGTCACAGAGAGAAAGGGCCCTAGAATTTTACTCAGGACTATCTGAATTTCTAATGAAAAAGCAATTAGAATTTGGGCAAAGGGAAGAGATCATTAGAATAGAAGATCCCATGGAAAAGCTTCCCATGGCAATGAGTATAGATTATGGTGACTATGCTGGTAGGAAGAAAGAGCTACTCGAAAAAGGTTTTAAATGGTATGAGAAATTGGTAAAGAAATGGAATAATTGGAAAATCATACCCGAAATTAAGTATGAAGATACAGAGGTCATATTTGCTGATGGTAAGACTTTTAAATTCGGTAACTTGAAAATTCACTTTCAGAAACCTATGTTTCATGGAATTGAATTTTCTAGGGTTGGGTGGGTATTACCAATTGTTATAGAGATCGGCGATATAAAAATTCTTTACTCATCTGATTTGAATGGCCCTATCATTGAGGATTATGCTGAATGGATAATAAACAAAAACCCAGATGTGCTTTTCATCGATGGCCCGGCGACATATATGATTCCGTATACGCTTAACCTAATTAACTTTAGAAGGACTTTGAAAAACTTGGAAGCGATAGTCAGGAGTGTTAGGTCAAAGATCATCTTTTTAGATCATCACTTGACAAGAGATTTAAGGTTTAGATTGAGATTGGAACCCATTTACTCTATTGCACGAGAGAATAAAGTAAAAATTAAGACCTTTGCAGAATGGTTTAATAAAGTTCCAATAGCTGAAAAACTATTTCAAGAGAAACAGGAGAAAAAGAAAAATTCGAAACATAAATATTAGGGTAGAGCCAAAATTAACACATGAGGCCTATTACAAAGTTCGTACTTGTAACAATCGATGAAATAATTATTATTGCTATATTAGTCTATGCGGTATACGTTTTCTTTCCAGAGTACTTTTTAATTGCGTTCATTATTAGCATTATTGGAACTCCTATTTTTGTCATTGCAAAGTATATTATTGTTAGGGAAACACTTAGTGAAAAGCATTACAAATATGATGTTGTTGGTTATAGAGGACGGGTTGTAAAAAAGTTAACACCTAAGGGCTCCATAAGAGTGAGAGGAGAGATTTGGAGAGCTATTTCTGAGACTGGTGAACATATCTTGGAAGGCGAAGAGGTTTTTATTGTTAGAAGAGAAGGCAATGTCCTATATGTTAAAAGATGTGATTATAAGGTTGATGAAAAAAGCAATCAAAGTTTATAAACAATGCTGAAATATATATTAATGATCTTAGGTGGTAAAAATGAAGAGAGCGACTTTTATTTTTATAGCTTTAGTACTGTTCCTTTCGGGAATCTTCGCAACTCCAGTCTCGGCCGTTAAGGTTTATAATGAAGTAAATCCTGACACTGGTATTGTTCATGTTAAAATCGTAGCAACTATTACAAATAATCTAACATTTTCGCCTGCTCCACCGGGGTCTTTTAATTTCACGAGTATTAGTGATCTAAGTGCTTTTTCTAGCGTAGCCGATGCTTGGAGCTCTAACCAAACTGGATTCATTAAAGAAATGGGTAACATGATAAATATAAGCATACAGCAGGGATATCAAAATCCCTCTGTTACAGTTACTAATTTTACAATGACACTTACTGTGGAAACGTCATATGAGTCAGGGATCTTTTTATTCAAGCTGACAACTATGATAGAATACGATTTAAATGGAACAGTTACGAGTACAGATGGAGTATTAAAAATAAACGCTAAGTGGAGATATATAACTCCTGGAGGAACTATAAAGGTTAGTGGTATTACAGTAAATCCAGTGTATCATCTCGGGGTGAATTTAACATTCTTTGATGTCCCACTGGAGGAATGGAACAGAACAGAGGTTAATAATATGACATACTTCTACTATAATGCCTCGGATTACGTGGTGGTAGAACATGTCGATAATCCAATGTTTAATATCACAAGAACATACATAGTTGACCCAGATCAACAAATTGCAATAGAGGGGACAGGGTACGAGGCAAGTGGTGATGAAATTAAACTTGGGGAGGAGTC